>CAVAPV010000009.1:0-50642 GCA_963590525.1 Agathobacter rectalis | reverse complement strand
CCGCAGGAGTCTTGGATACACCGCCTAGGCGGTCCAAGAAAATGTCCGCACCCCCAAATCGTTCATATCCGGCACGATTTCTCGCCAAATCGTTCATATCCGGAGCGCCACTGATTCTCGGCCCATCGCGGTACAATCGCCCCTATGGAAAACATGCCTAAAAAAGAGCAGGGTGCAATAGAGACCCAAGAGCTGCAAAGCGCGCTGAACACTCCGCCTGCTGCCACTAACGAGAACGTGCGCAAGTCTATGCAGGGCAACAAGCGCGCCAACACCAAACCGGAGCTTGCCGTGCGTCGCATGCTGCGCGAAATGGGTTACGCAGGCTACAGGCTGCAGTGGAAGAAGTGCCCGGGGCGTCCCGACGTTGCGTTTCCGGGCCGCAAGGTAGCCATCCAAGTGCAAGGGTGCTTTTGGCATCGCTGTCCCAAATGCCAGCTCTCAAAGCCCAAAAGCCACAGCGATTATTGGGAGGCCAAGTTTGATGCAAACGTCAAACGCGACCAGAGAAACCTCGCCGAGGCAAAGCGGCAAGGCTGGCGCGTCATCACTGTCTGGGAGTGCGATCTCAAGAAGAAGAAACTGCCCCAGACAGGAGCGTATCTGTACCATATGATGCAGCTGGTAGATAAAGGACCGGCGCTTGATGCGGGGATTGTGCGCATTAACAAGAAGCGCAAGGCTCGCATGACCCACAGGCGCTAGAGAGAAGACAAGGCTATGAAGATCAGGCTCAACGACGACGCAGAGTTTGTGGCTAGGATACGCAAGGGGCTCATGGCGCGTGACTTGCATTGCCCGTGCAGGCTCGAGCTGACAGACGACAACATCTGCATGTGCAAGGAGTTTAGAGACCAGATCGCAGATCCTGCCTTTGAGGGCTACTGCCATTGCCGCCTCTACTATAAGGAGCTTTAGGCAGTTGCAGGGGATAGGGGAGGCCAAAGTTTGCAGCTTGCGCTAGCGCCACCTCAGCTCTAAGCGCAAGACCTTGCCAGTCTGCCCTACTTGGCGCGGCTTCTGAGCTTTGCGCCGCCCACGATGCTTCCCACGCCGCAAGCTACGCCTACGACGATGGTGACAACACCCATTGCGATGTTAAAGGCGCCTACGCGGCGCATGGTCTTGGCTTGCTTGCTTATGCTCGTGCTCATGGGCGGCTCCAAGTTCTTGTCGTGTTGGTATTTGCTATTCTAGCGCGTGCTTATGCAATTGATAACGCAGCAGCTGCCAAGGAGGCTTTCATGCTCAATATCGTCTTGTTCGAACCAGAGATCCCGGCAAACACCGGCACTATCGGGCGCAGCTGTGTGCTCACAGACACCAAGCTGCACTTGATCGAGCCTCTTGGTTTCTCCTTGGACGACAAGATGATCAGGCGCGCGGGCATGGGCTATTGGCATGACCTGGACGTGACCACCTATCCCAGCTGGGAAGCCTTCAAGGAGGCCAACCCTAACGCTCGCATGTGGTTTATGAGCGCGCGTGCAGCGCACAACTACGCGCAGGTGAGCTACCAAGACGGCGATTATCTGGTCTTTGGCAAGGAGAGCAGCGGCCTTGACCAGGAGTTGCTCGATCAATACGCGGATTTTGGCCTGCGTATCCCGCAGCTGGTAAGAGAAGGCCTCACGCCTGCCACAAGCCATGGGCCCTTAAGCGACCCGACCGATCCTGCCGCGGTAAGCCTCAACTTGAGCAACGCGGCCAACATCGTGCTTTTTGAGGCTTTGCGCCAACTTGGTTTTCCCGGTCTTGAAAGCGATGGAACGCCTCGCTAGACAAGGGTCTTGCTTGAAGGCCGTCGTACGCTTTGCGCCGGCGGCTTTTTTGTTGCTTAAGGTTGCTTTCAGGGCCAGGTCTCATCATTGCCGTTTGGCAATAGTAACGCTTGCGCAGATATGTCTTTGAGCTGCGGCTTTATCCGTTTATCGCTGCATTTTTGCCGTTCCCGCTCACCGATGCCAGACCCGGCGCGCGGGCGTGCTTGCTGCCAAGCGCTTATATTCCATAAAGACTACATGTCCAACCTGTGAAAGGAGGAGGTTTGGAATCTATCGTCTTGCCGACCATGCTCACGCTCATTGCCGTTCCGGCAGTTGTCGCGCTGCTTTTGCTGGTCGTCCGATCAGAGAAACCCCGGACCTTCATCACCGTCATCGGCGCCTTGGTCATTGGATGCGCAGCGCTTTACGCTGCCATCTACTGCCTGCCCTTGTGCAGCCAAGGTACCTACACCGTTGCGGTGACAGACGAGTTTGCGCATGCCGTAAACTACGTGACGCTGGCTATAGACGTTATCTTGGGTCTGTATGTCATCGTCAAGGGGATCTGCAACAAGAAGTACCTGGCACCGGTGCTCGCGCTTGTCCAAACCTGCCTCATCATATGGTTTGAGCTGACGATCGCCCACGACATCGACGTCGCAAACGCCCTCTACATCGATAACCTCACCATCGTCATGATCTTGGTTATCGGCATCATCGGCAGCGGCATCTGCGTCTACGGCCTGGGTTACATGCGCGACCACGAGGCCCATAACGCGGGCAAGGATCGCCGCCCCACCTTCTTTGCGTTGATGTTCATCTTCCTCTCCGCCATGTTTGCCATCGTCATCTGCAACAACATGGCGTGGATGCTTTGCGCATGGGAGATCACGACTGTCTGCTCGTTTGCGCTCATCGGCTACACGCGCACCCAAGAAGCCATCGACAACGCCAATCGCCAGATCGTGCTCAACCTCATCGGCGGTTTGGCTTTTGCCGCTGCCTTGGTTTGGGTCGCGGTTGTCTACGGTACCTTGGAGTTTGACCAGTTCATCTCCAGCACCTTGAGCTACACCACTTCTGGCTACCAGGTCCTGACGGTCATGCCCGTCTTGCTCTTGGCTTTGGCCGGCTTTACCAAGGCTGCTCAGATGCCCTTCCAGTCTTGGCTTTTGGGCGCCATGGTTGCCCCCACACCCACCTCTGCCTTGCTCCACAGCTCCACGATGGTCAAGGCCGGCGTCTTCTTGCTCATCAAGCTCGCCCCGTGTCTGGGCGCCAACCTGCCCGGCTACATCGTCATGTTTGTGGGCGGCGTCACCTTTATCGTGTGCGCTATGGCTGCCATCAACATGTCCAACGCCAAGCGCGTGCTCGCTTACTCCACCATCTCCAACCTGGGCCTGATCACCTTGTGCGCGGGCCTCGGGTCTGCCGCGGCCATCTGGGCGGCCATCTTCTTGCTGGTCTTTCATGCTGCGGCAAAGTCTCTGCTCTTCTTGTGCGTCGGCACGGCAGAGCATCATGTGGGTAGCCGCGACATCGAGTCTTTCGACCAGCTCTTCGAGAAGATGCCCATGCTCGCCCGCTTGATGGCCATCGGCATCTTGGCGATGTTTATCGCCCCCTTTGGCATGCTCGTCTCCAAGTGGGCGGCATTCGAGGCCATCATCACCAGCGGCAACGTCGTCTTGATCTTGGTCTTGGCCTTTGGCTCGGCTGCGACCTTTGTCTTTTGGGCAAAGTGGCTGGGCAAGATCTTGGCCATCGCCAACGCAGGCGACAAAGACGTCGAGGGTACGGTGTATCGCAGCGAGTGGTCTGCCATGGGCCTTATGACGGTGCTCACCGTTGGCCTGTGCATCTGCTTCCCGCTTGTGTCCTCCAATGTCGTCGTGCCGTACCTGGAGCAGGTCTTTGGCAGCGTTCCCACCACTATCTCCACGGGCAACCTGTGGTGCATGGCTGTCATCGCCTTGGTTGTTGCCGTCGTCTTCTTGAGCTTTAGCGGCAAGACCAAAAAGAAGGTCGTTCCCGTCTATTTGGCAGGTGCCGGCGTTGACTTTGGCAAGCGCACCTACCTCGACTCCTTGGGCCAGCCGCAGGTGGCAAGCCAGCGCAACTGGTACATGGACGACATCTTTGGCGAGAAGAAGATGACGCTCATCGGCTTGAGCTTTAGCCTGTGCCTGCTTGCATGCGGCTTTGGCTATGCCATCAACCAGTGCTCGCAGGAGCAAGAAGAGATCGTCTCTACCGTCGAGGCCCAGGCAAGCTACAACAACAGCGCTTGGAAGAGCGGTGGCGTGGCCTTTGACGAGTACATGACCTACTACAACTACTACGGCGCAGCTTACGAGCAGTACGCAGAGCAATACGCCGCCATGGGCATCAACTCCAAAGAAGAGCTCATGGACGCGCTCTACACGCAGTACGCGGCTCAGATGCAAAGCAGCGTCTCGAGTACGGATGACACGGAGTCGACCGATGACACCGATGCAGACTCCACCGCTAACGATGCTCAAGAAGAGGAGGAGTAGACCATGAACCTTGGTATCGGATCTATCGTGGGCATCATCGTCTTTGTGGTCTTTGCCCCCGTGCTAGGCTGCTTGCTCTCTGGCATCGACCGCAAGGTCTCGGCCGGCTTGCAGGGTCGCGTTGGCCCCAAGCTCTTGCAGCCCTACTACGACTTTAGAAAGCTGCTCGACAAAGAGGACGCCACCGTCAACGGCGCGCAAGACCTCTACGTGTGGCTGTACCTTCTCTTTATCATCGCGGCCGGCGTCGTGTTTTTTGCCGGCGGCAACTTCTTGCTGTGCGTCTTCGTGCTCACGCTTGGCTCTCTGTTCTTGATCGTCGCGGCCTATGCCTCGCGCAGCCCCTATGCAGAGCTGGGTGCTCAGCGCGAGATCATCCAGGTCATGAGCTACGAGCCCATGGTCTTGATCGTGGCAGCTGGTTTGTTCATGGCAACCGGCACGTTTCGCGTGGAAGACATCATCGCCGCCGACGTGCCCGTCATCCGCTACGCACCGTTGATCTTTATCGGCTTTTTGTACGTGCTCACCATCAAGCTGCGCAAAAGCCCCTTTGACATCTCTATGAGCCACCATGCGCACCAAGAGCTCGTCCGCGGCGTGACCACGGAGTTCTCCGGCAAGACCTTGGCCTTGGTCGAGCTTTCCCACTGGTACGAGAACATATTGTTCTTGGGCTGGGTTGGCGTGTTTGTCATGTGGGGCGGCTTCAACCTCACCGGCGCCATCGTCACCGTTGTCGTTTGCCTTGTGGTCTATCTGCTCGAGATCTTGATCGACAACAACTTTGCCCGCGTCAAATGGCAGACGATGTTCAAGTCGTCTTGGCTTGTCGCCTTGGTTTTGGGCGGCATCAACATCGTCTACCTGCTCTTTATCTAAGGAGGTGCCTCAAATGTCTTACACCAGCAAGTCTCCCTGGATCATCCACTACGACGGCTCAAGCTGCAACGGCTGCGACATCGAGGTGCTCGCTGCGCTTACCCCGCTCTACGATGCAGAGCGCTTTGGCGTGATCAACACCGGCAACCCCAAGCATGCAGACATCTTTGTGGTCACCGGCGGCGTCAATGCTCAAAACGCACCGGTCATCAAGCAGATCTACGATCAGATGCTCGAACCCAAGGTCGTCGTTGCTTGCGGTGCGTGCGCATGCGGTGGCGGCGTTTACCAGGAGTGCTACAACGTCTTGGGTGGAACCGACACTGTGATCCCCGTTGACGCCTACGTGCCCGGATGCGCCGTGCGCCCAGAGTCTGTCATGGATGCCGTCGTTGCCGGCGTGCAGATCTTGGAAGAGAAGCGACAAGCGCTCAAAGGCGTGAGCAATGCCAACAAGCTTCGCGGCGCAAGCGATGCCGCAAAGGGCGCACATGCATCGTGTGCTAATGTCCCCGACGTCCCCGGTGCCGGTAGCGCCGGCGTCGAGTAGAGAGGCGAGGCAACATGAGAAAATTCCCCGATCCCGTCTTTACCGAGGCCGCGTTGTCCGACGTGTGCTCCATCGCTGCCAGCTACAAAGCTCGCGGCTGGCGCTTTGTTCAGCTTTGCGCAAGCACCTTGGAAGACTCCGTGGAGCTTTTGTACACCTTCCAGCCGCAGGACTACTCGCAAACCCTCGAGGGAGTTTGCGTCAACGTTCCCGATGGACAAAGCGTTCAAAGCATCACTGGCTCTTATCCTGCGGCCTTTGTCTTTGAGAACGAGACCCATGATCTGTTTGGTGTGGATATCCAAGGCATCAACATCGACTTTGGCGGCGAGTTCTACACCGTCAACGTCGCCTACCCCATGAACCCCAGAGCAGCCCAAGCTGCTGCAGACACAACGCAGGAGCAGGCCCATGAGTAAGAGAACCGTCATCCCCTTTGGCCCTCAGCATCCCGTCTTGCCCGAGCCCGTCCATCTGGACTTGGTGCTTGAGGACGAGAAAGTCATCACCGCTATCCCGCGCATCGGCTTTGTGCATCGCGGCTTGGAAAAGCTCGTAGAAAAGCGCGACTACACGCAGTTTGTCTACGTGACCGAGCGCATCTGCGGCATCTGCTCGTTTGGCCACTCCATGGGCTACTCCCAGTGCATCGAGCAGCTCATGGGCATCGAGGTCACAAGCCGCGCCGAGTACCTGCGCGTGATCTTCCACGAGCTGTCCCGTATCCACAGCCATCTGCTGTGGCTGGGCCTTGCTGCCGATGCCTTTGGCTTCGAGGCGCTGTTCATGCATTGCTGGCGTTTGCGCGAGCGCGTCTTGGACATCTTCGAGGAGTGCACGGGCGGTCGCGTGATCTTTAGCGCCTGCGATGTGGGCGGCTTTAGGCAAGATGTCTCCAACGAGACCCTGGCCGGCATCGTCATCACGCTCGAGCGCCTGCAAGACGAGTACCGCGCCATCGTCAAGGCGTTTTTGGACGACTCCTCTGTCAAGAACCGCTTGGTGGGCGTTGGCTACCTCTCTAAGGAGCAAGCGCAGGAAAACTCCCTCGTGGGTCCCTTTGGCCGTGCCAGCGGCTTGGTGGTAGACGAGCGTCTCTTTGGGATGGGTGCCTACGGCGACCTTGCCGCGTTTGAGCCCGTCCTCTCCGATCAAGGCGATTGCTACGCCCGCTGCGACGTGCGCATCAAAGAGGTCTACCAGTCCATCGACATCATCAAGGAGCTTGTCGCAAAGATCCCCGACGGTGAGGTCATGCTTGCCGTCAAGGGCAAGCCCGAGGCCGGTGCACGCGCCATGTGCACGGTTGAGCAGCCTCGTGGCCAGGCGTTCTACTATGCGGTTGGCAACGGCACCAAGTTCTTGGAGCGCATGCGCGTTCGCACCCCGACGAGCCAAAACCTCGCCGGCCTCGTTGCGGCGCTTGCCGGTTGCGACTTTGCCGACGTGCCCAACATCATCCTCACCATCGACCCGTGCATCAGCTGCACTGAAAGGTAGGCGATCATGGGAGTCCTTAAACTTGCCGGCATGACTATCTCGAGCCTGTTTACCAAGGCTCCTACGCGCAAGTACCCTTATGAGAAGCGCGAGCCGTTTGCGCGTACGCGCGGCGGCATCACGATGGGCGATGTCAAGAGCTGCATCATGTGCGGCATCTGCGAGAAGAAGTGCCCGGCAAACGCCATCAAGGTCACCAAGGCGGATGAGACTTGGACGCATTGGCCTTACAAGTGCATCGCTTGTGATGCTTGCGTTCGCACCTGCCCCAAGGGCGTGCTTGTCACCGAGCAAGCTCATCCGGCTGTTACCACCAAGCCCGAGCCTGTCTCCTTCACGCCCGAGTGGACTGAGGAGGAGCTTGCCGAGAAAGCCCGCAAAGAGGCCGAGAAAAAGGCCAAGCTCGAAGCGGCAAAGGCGGCCAAGGCCGCAAAGGCTGCAGCGCAGAAGGCCGCCCCTGTAGATGCAGACGGCGATTAGCTGCAGGTTTGCGCGAAATTTCTCGCGGCAGATAGCGGCGCTAACAAATCTGTAACATAGGCAGGCGGCGGATATGCCGCCTGCTTTTTTGTATTAGACTAAAAAATCGTATCTGCAAGCTAGGGAAAGTAGTTGCTTTGTCTCATACCCAAGACCAAGAGGTCATCGACAAGGTCTTAACGGCGCCAAACGTCATCACGCTATGCCGCTTTCTGCTTATTCCCCTCTTTATCTACCTGCGTTTCTTCACTCCGTTTAAGATGGAGGCGCTTGTCATCTTTGCCGTTGCCGCTTGCACAGATTGGGTAGACGGCCAGGTTGCCCGCCGCACGGGGCAGGTCTCGCGTTTGGGCAAGGTCTTTGACCCTGTGGTAGACCGTTTCTTGCTTGCCACGGGCGTTGTCTCTGTGTGCGTAGAGGGTTCTTTGCCGCTGTGGATCGTCATCTTGCTTGTGGCTCGCGACATCCTCTTGCTTATCGAGGGCCGTGTCCAGATCTATCTCATGGATCATCTCGTCCCCGTGTCCTACGTGGGCAAGTTTGCCACGACCTTTTTGCTCTTTGGCTTTAGCTTTCTGCTGCTGCAGATGCCCGTTGTGGGCGGGTTGGGCATCGCGGATATCTCTTGGCTGCCTGGCTTTGGCTCGCAACCTGCTTACCTGGGCATCTACCTTGTCTACATTGGCATCGTGTTGTCGCTTACGGTCTTTGTTATCTACAACGTACGCGGCCTGAGCGCCTATGCCAAGCAGGTTAAAAGCGGGGTCATCGTTGCCTCTCAAGGCAATGGCGTCAGCATTGATAAGCATTTCTAAGCCGTTGCGCAACTCCTTGGTATAAAAGGCAAAATCAGCCCGTGCAAGGTGGTATTCTTCTCGTCTGTATCTGTAACTGACGGTAAGGAAAGCGCTCCTTTGGCTTTAGACGACCAAACACCCAAGCGCCGCAGCGCGGCAAAGCACTCTGCTTCCAACACCCAAGCGCCTAAGACGCGCTCGGGTGTTTCTACGCGTGCTTCGGGTGCGGGTCGTCATAGCGCGCCGGGCAAGCGCGACGCCGCGCCTCAGTATCGCCAGCGCAGCAAGGCTGCCAAACCCAAGATGAACATCTTTGAGAAACCCAAGGCAGCTAAGAAGTCTGATCTTCCCAAAGAGCCCGCTGTTGTCTCGCGCGCCGCTGGTGGCAGCAAGACCGCTGCAAAGAAGGGCTCTGCCGGCTTGCAAGCTGGTTCGCGCCGCAATGTCTCAAGCAGGCAGAGCGCCTCTGATAATGCGGCTGTTACGCGCAAAAGCACTGCAAGCGGCCGTCGTGCAGGCGGCGCTGCAACGGTGCAGCGTGCGGCATCCCGCCATGCCCAAGCTGCAACTGCATCCAAGGCTGCAGCTAAAGCCTCGGGCAAGGTAGCAAACGAGGCTGCAAGCAGGAAGAAAGCTGCCGATCCCGGTCTGTCTGGAGGTATGACGGCAGCTAAAAAGACTGGCTCGTTTGCAGCGGCTGGGCGTACCCCGTCTTCTCGCACCACCAGCAACACAACCGCCTTCTTGGGTTTTGTCAAAGGCCACCTCAAGATCTGCTTGCCAATCGCTGCGGTGATCATCGCCGTGGTTGCAGGCGGCGTGGTCGACTTGGGCTCCTCTTTTGGCAAGATCCACCCCGGCGTCAAGGTGCAAGGTATCGAGGTAGGGGGCATGACTCGCGAGGATGCCGCTGCCAAGCTCGAAGAAGAGCTGGCAGATACCCTCAACGATGCACGCGTCACTGTCTACAGCAGCCAGGATGCGGCAGATCAAGACGAGGCGCAACTCATCTCTTTGGACGATAATTCCCAAGATGGTGTTGCCTATGCAGACACCGTTACCTCCACCGATATGGACGGTGATGACAGCACCGACAAATGGACGCTGACTGCAGAGGGTGTAGGAGCGCATGTCGATGGCACCGCCACAGCCGAGCAAGCCTATCTCATCGGCCGTCAGGGAAACTTCCTGGCCGACCGCATCAGCGCGTGGATGGGTAGCTTCGACCTCGGCGTCGTCTTGGGCTATAACGTCGATCGCATGAACGAGGTTTCAGACCTCGTAGACGATGCCTGCGGTACGCAGATCAAAGACAGCAAGATCACCATCTCAAGCGGGCAGGCTTCTGTCGTGGAGGGCCATGACGGCTTGCTCATGAGCCAGGAGAGCTTTGAGAAGCTGTTTACCAATGCCGTTTACGGCAACGAAGGCACTGCGTTTTTGGCGCCCATGCAAACCCAGACCATGCATATCAGCGTCGAGACCGCCCAGCGTGTGGCAGACCAGGTCACCGCTGCTTTGGCGCAAGACGTCACCATCACCTACGATAACGACTCCTGGACGCTTGATGAGGTCTCTTTGGCAGACATGCTCTCCCAAACGGTGCTCACCAGCGAGCAGTATCTCAAGATCGGCAACGGCACCCAGAAAAAGACCAAGATCCCCTCTGAGGATGCAGAGCCGGATTTTGCCTTGCCCTATGACACCTCGGCTGGTTTGGATGCGGCAAGCGGCTACACGCTGCAGTGCTACGTCAACCAGAAGAAGGTCACGGCCTACCTCAAGGAGGTCTTGGGTTCTAAAGCGCAAGGCGGCGCCAAAAACGCGCGCTTTGACACCTCCTCTGGCGACAGCGTCAAGATCGTCAAATCCAAAAACGGCCAGGGGCCAGACCGCAACGCCGCTGCGCTCGAGATGCAAGACATGCTCTTTGGCACTAACACCAACCGCACCATCGCCTTGGTTGATACAACCATCGTTCCTGAGCGCACGACAGAAGATGCCGAGGCTATGGGCATCAAAGAGCGCCTTGCCTCTTGGAGCATCGGGCTTTCGGGCTCCTCAAGCCGCATCAAGAACATCCGCTTGCTGTGCAAGCTCATCGACGGCTCTTTGGTGGCGCCGGGCGAGACCTGGTCGTTTAACGACACCACTGGCGAGCGCACAGCGGACAAGGGCTTCGAGACGGCCCCCGTTATCATCAACGGCAAGCACGAAGACCAGCTGGGCGGCGGTATCTGCCAGGTGGCCACCTGCGTCTTCAATGCGGCTTGCTACTCTGGCTTGGGCATCGTGACGCGCACCAACCACGACTTCTACATCTCGTCTTACGATGACGAGGGCTTTGCAGACGCTACGGTGAGCTGGGACGTGCCCGACCTCGAGTGGCTCAACGACACCGATAACTACATCTTGCTCACAGCCGATGCCTCTGGCGACGACGTCGTGGTTTCTTTGTGGGGCACCGACGACGGCCGCACCGTGGAGTGCGACCGCGGCGAGTGGAAGAAGGGCACCAAGTACAAGACCATCAAGGAAAACGACGACACCCTGGCCAAGGGAACGACCCAGGTTGTACAGCAGGGTGTTGACGGCCGCAGCATCCAGATTCGCTACCTGGTGACCTCCAAAGACGGCGAGGTGCTCCACGACATCAAATTCAACAGCGTCTACGTCGCCCAAAACGAGATCATCAAGGTGGGTACTAAGACCACGAGCTCGTCGGATACATCGGATAAGGAGTCCTCAGAAGACGAGGACGGCCAAGACGGCTAGGCGCTGCGCTTGATTCGTCAGCTGTAGGCCGCAAGCGCGCAGCCGCTGCAGAGGCATTTGCAAGACCGTGCTTTAGCGACGCCGGTCATACCTGAACCTTGCAAGAGAGTCCCGTCTGGGGCTCTCTTGTTGCTTTTCTCTTTTGATTTGCCGCCTTTTGGACGTTTTCTCGTCCACAATGCCCCTTGTTATGCTCATAATGTTCCAACGTGTGATAACCCTATTACACTTTCTATCAGCCACCAAACAGGGGGAACAATGGCATACCAGGACAACATCACCCATATGCCGCATGAAGAGCTCGAGGCTATCCAGCTCGAGCGCCTCAAGGCGACGGCCAAGCACTGCTATGAAAACGTCGAGTTCTACAAGCAGGCTTTTGACGAGGCCGGTGTCAAACCCGAAGACATCACGTCCTTAGACGACATCACCAAGCTGCCGTTTACGACCAAGCAGGATATGCGCGACAACTATCCCTATGGTCTGTTTGCCGTCCCCCTGACCGATTGCATAGAGATCCACATGTCCTCTGGCACCACAGGTGTTGCCACGGTGTCGGGCTACACTAAAAACGACATCGACATCTGGGGCGACTGCTTTGCCCGCGGCATTGGCTACGCCGGTGGCGATGAAAACGACGTGCTCCACGTCTGCTACGGCTACGGTCTTTTTACCGGCGGCTTGGGTGGCCACTACGGCGGTCTCAAGGCCGGCTGCACGACTATCCCCATGTCTGCCGGCAACACGCCGCGTCAGATCAACGTCTTGAAGAACATGGGCTCGAGCATCATCGCCTGCACGCCTTCTTATGCCATGCACATCGCCGACACCGCCATCGAGATGGGCATCGACCCCAAAGAGGAGTTCCATCTAAAGGCGGGCATCCACGGTGCCGAGGCCTTTAGCGACCAGTTCCGCGCTAACTTGGAAGAAAAGCTCGGCTACAAGGTCTACGACGTCTACGGCCTGACAGAGGTCATGGGCCCGGGCGTTGCCATGGAGTGCGAGTACCAAGACGGCCTGCATTTGGTCGAAGACCATCTCTTAGCAGAGATCTTGGACCCCATCACCCACGAGCCCGTGCCCGAGGGCGAGTGGGGCGAGCTCGTCTTGACGACGCTTACCAAGGAGGCAACGCCGGTCATCCGCTACCGCACCAAAGACATCACGCGTTTTATTCCCGGCACCTGCAAATGCGGCGTGACCCACAAGCGCATCGCCCGCCTGCACGGCCGCACCGACGACATGATGATCATCCGCGGCGTCAACGTGTTCCCCTCTCAGATCGAAAACGTCTGCACGGGCTTTGAGGAGCTTGAGAACTGGTATCAGATCGAGCTCACCCGTGAGAAGGGTATGGACGTCGCAACGCTTAAGATCGAGACCGTTGCAGACTTTGACTTTGACGAGGTCGGCAAGATCCAAGACCTGCAAAACCGCGTTCAGGCGGCGCTCAAGGCAGAGCTCAACATCAAGATCATCATCAAGATCGTCGAGCCCCACACTATCCAGCGCTCCGAGGGCAAGGCCGTTCGCATCGTCGACTATCGCGAGTAACCGCATCGCGGTCGTTTAAGGAGGAAAACCATGATCGATCAGCTCACTGTGTTTTTGGAGAACAAGGCCGGCAGGTTGACAGCTCTTTGCAAGACCTTGGGAGACGCCGGCATCAACATGAACGCCCTGTCTGTGGCAGACACCGCCGACTACGGCGTTGCGCGCATCATCTGCTCTGATCCCGTCAAGGCTGCCGAGCTTTTGCGCGAGGCGGGCTTTAGGGCTTCGACCACCAAGGTCGTTGCCGTCGAGGTGCCCGATACCCCGGGTGCTTTGGCTGGTGTCTTTGCCGCATTGGAAGACCGCGGCATCAACGTTCAGTACAGCTACTGCTTTGCCGCCAACGGCAAGGCGGTCGATGCTTTGAAGGCTCCGCAAGATGCCATCGCTGCCTTGAGCGCAGCGGGCTACTCTGTGCTGCATCAAGCAGACCTCGCCTAAGGTCAATCGCAAAGGCGCAGGTCAAAACCGCTTTGCGTGGTTTGGTAAACATCGGGCAGCGGACGCTTCTGCAAAGGGGCGCCGCTGCCTTTTTGCTTATGACGCAAGGCACGAGGTGAGCTGCAGGGGTTTCGCGCTATACTTTAGAGCTTACGTGAAACCTTTGCCTTAAGGACGATACTTACTTGAAGCGCTTGTTTAGCATCGTCGCCGCGCTTGTGGTTGCGGCGGCTCTTTTTGTCACCATGGTGCCTGCAGTGGCTTTTGCAGACATCAAGGGGACCGATTACGTTGGCCCCACCACCGTCTCGGACCGCGGCCTCACCATCACCGAGGTTCCTACGATCAATGCCAAGTACGGCATCTTGGTCGACTCAGAAGGCAACGTCTTGTGGTCGCGCGGCGCAGACACCCAAAGCGCCATGGCGTCTATCACCAAGATCATGACCGCGGTGGTCGTCTTGGAAAACGCCAAGCTCTCTGATACCTACACCGTCTCTGCCAACGCGGCAAGCGTGGGGGAGTCCTCCATCGGCGTTGCCGTGGGAGAAAAGGTCAGCGTCAAAAACCTCTTGTGCGGCCTGCTCGTGCACTCCGGCAACGATGCAGGCGTCGTGTTGGCAGAAGGCGTTGCCGGCAGCGTGGACGCCTTTGTGGACATGATGAACGCCAAGGCTCAAGAGCTCGGCCTGACCAACACCCACTACGACAACCCCCATGGCCTTGACTCCAAGGACCATTACTCGTCTGCCAGCGATATCTGCGTGCTGTCGCGTTATGCGATGCAGAACAAGACCTTTGCAAAGATCGTGGGCAAGAAGAAAGTCACCGTCGATTACGGTTCTCGCAAGCAGACCTTCAAATCCACTAACTCGCTGCTCAACATGTGGGATCCTTGTATCGGCATCAAGACGGGCTACACCTCCAACGCCGGTTATTGCCTTACGAGCGCTGCCGAGCAAGACGGCGTGACGCTGTACGCTGTGGTGCTGGGATGCGAAGACATCACCCAGCGTTTTACCGACAGCCTGCGTTTGTTTAGCTGGGGCTTCAAACACTACCGCACAACGACGCTTGCCACTGCGGATGAGAACCTGGTCGATGTTCCGGTGAGCGCTTACACAGACAAGACCATCGCCGCAGGTGTGGAGCAAGACGTCTCAACCCAAGTGCTCGACTACGACGGCGATATCTCGATCGACGTCGCCTTGGTCGACTTGCCCGACGGCGTTGCCGTTGGAGACCGCGTGGGCACCATCACTTGGCGTCAAGGAGAAAACGCCTTGGCTAGCGCCCCGCTTGTGGCCAAGGAATCCTGCGGGCGTCCGTTGGCTGTTGTCCAGGTGTGGACTTCTATCGTGCGGCTGGTAGGTTGGTTTACCGGAGACGACGCTGTGGCGCAAAGCGTCTTGCATACCCAGACCATTACCGTTGACTACAAGTCCAACGACAACGGAGAAACCATCGACGAGGCTTTAGAAGAAGCCATCAGACAAGACTCATTGGAAGTGTGATGTACTTATGACCAAAATCGATCCCAATACCATCTATGCGGCAGATATCAGCCATGCGGGCATGATCCGCATCTACGGTGCCGATGCGCCGCGCTTTGTGCGCACCATGTACTCTGGCAGCATGGAGAGCTTCGACACGCTCTACGGCATCTCCCAGGGCATGATCTTGTCCTCCGAAGGCGAGGTCATGGACATGGTGGGCGTTATTCGCACGGGAGGCGACGAGTGCCTTGTCATCACGAGCACCGACAACGTGGCAGAGATCTTGATGTGGCTTGAGGCTCACGCAGAGCTCGAAGACGACAACGGCCCCATCTTTGCCGATGTCACCATAGAAGACCAAAGCCTCAAACTCGCCTTGATGCTTCTTTACGGAGAGCGCTCAGACGCGCTTGTCGACGAGCTCAAAGAGGCATGCGAGGGCAAGATCTATCTCATCGACGCCAGGCTTGCGCAAACGACCTATGCCGTGCCCCAGGGCCCGGGCCATATCCTCTTGGTTGCCCCTAACATGGCGCATCATATCGGCGAGTTTCTCAACTCGTGCGAAGAGGTCGAGGCGGTCACACCCGACGAGTACCAAGAGCACCTTGCGGCGACGGGCATGATCTGCGAGCAGCTCATGGATGCGGGCTATCACAAGCCCGACGAGCTTGGGCTCACCTCCTTCTTGCGCGATGTCCACGACTTTGTGGGTGCGCGCGCCTTGGGTTTGGAATAGCCTGCAGATAAACTGCAAGTGCCTATGCTGCGTCGCACTCGTGTGCGGCGCAGCTTTCTTTTGAGCGCATCGCTTTGCGATTGGTGCCTGCCCCAGCCAATGAAGTTTATATGACATACCCGTTAAGCTTTCTTGCATTTTGCGCACGGCTCTCAAGCGTTCAAGCCGCGGATGCTAGAATCTCAAACAGTTCACCTTTTAGCGTATTGGAGAGATGCCATGTCTATGACTTGCCCCATCTGCAACGAGCCCATCAACCTCGGCGATGCAATGTGCTCGCGTTGCGGGTTTACGCTCGTGGGCAAGACAGAGGCGTTTCCCGCGGTGGACAGCCAGGCGCAAAAGGAGCCCCAAGAGCAGTTTGTTCCCGTTCTCAAGGTGGTCAAAGGGCCGTACAACGGCCAGGAGTTTGCGATGAAGAACGGCACCTTTAGCATCGGACGCGACCCCTCTTGCGATCTGTTCCTCAACAACATGACCGTCTCTAGGCTCCATGCCCAGATCACCATCACAGACGACGGCGCCACCATCGTGGACAAAGACTCCCTCAACGGTACTTGGGTTGACGGTCAGGTGGTCGAGCGCGCGCCGCTCAACTACGGCTCGACGCTGCAGATCGGCACCTTTGAGATGCTCTTTAAGAAAAAGCCTCTTCAGGCGTAAAAGTGCTCTTCTCGCTGCAAGACCTTTAAAGACGCCCCTCGGCTTTGTTTGTCGCACCGCTTGGGATGCGGCAGCTGCCGGGGGGTTCTTTATGCCTGTCAGCGCTTTGTTAGCTGGTAGAATACAAAGACTTGTATCCTGTCACCGCGATGGAAAGAAGCGTTGTTTTGCCTATCACAGATTACCTTCGCCGCAACTCGGCACAGTACGGCGATGAGGTTGCCTTGGTAGAGGTTAACCCAGAGATCAAAGAGACTCGTCATGTGACGTGGCGTGATTATCGCCTGGTAGAAAACACGGAGTCCGAGCCTTATCGCCGCCAGATCACCTGGCGCGTCTTTGATGAGAAGGCAAACCGCTTTGCCAACCTTCTTTTGGATCGCGGCATCGGCAAGGGTGACAAAGTCGCCATCCTGCTCATGAACTGCCTCGAGTGGCTTCCCATCTACTTTGGCATCCTCAAGACCGGTGCTGTGGCTGTGCCCCTTAACTTTCGCTATACCTCCGAGGAGATCCGCTACTGCCTCGACCTCTCTGACAGCGACGTGCTCGTTTTTGGCCCGGAGTTCATCGGCCGCGTAGAAGACGCCCTGCCTTCTTTGGACAAGTGCCGCATGCTCTTGTACGTGGGCAAGGACTGCCCCACCTTTGCAGAAGACTACAGCGAGCTTACGGCAAACTCCGCCTCTGTCGATCCCATGGTCCCGCTTTCCGATGACGAGGATGCGGCTATCTACTTCTCAAGCGGCACGACTGGTTTTCCCAAGGCTATCTTGCATAACCACCAATCAATCGTGCATGCGGCGCGCATGGAGTCTGTCCATCACAAGACAACGCACGAAGACGTCTTCTTGTGCATCCCGCCGCTGTATCACACGGGTGCCAAGATCCACCTTCTGGGCGGTTTGCTGCTCGGGTCTCGCAGCATTCTTTTGCGCGGTGTGACCCCGCAGTCGATCTTTGAGACCATGAGCAACGAGCATGCCACCATCTGCTGGCTGCTTGTGCCCTGGGCGCAAGACATCATGCTGGCCTTGGAGGAGGGGCGCCTTCGCATCGAGGATTACGAGCTCGACCAGTGGCGTCTCATGCATATCGGCGCCCAGCCCGTCCCCAAAAGCCTCGTGGCCAAGTGGAAGCAGTACTTTCCCAAGCACGACTACGACACCAACTACGGCTTGTCGGAGTCTATGGGCCCGGGCTGCGTTCACTTGGGGATGGAAAACATCGCCAAGGTGGGCGCCATCGGTGTTGCGGGCTACGGTTGCGAGCTCAAGCTCATCGATGCTTGCGGCAACACGCAAGAAGGTAACCCCGCTGCCGGCGAGCTGTGCGTCAAGGGCCCCTCTCTGATGACGTGCTACTACAAAAATCCCGAGGCAACAGCTCAGACGCTCGTCGACGGCTGGCTGCTTACCGGAGACATCGCCGAGCGCGACGAAGACGGCTTCTACTGGCTGGTAGACCGCAAGAAAGACGTCATCATCATGGGTGGAGAAAACATCTACCCCGTGCAGATCGAGGCCTTCATGGCGGCGTTTGAGCCCATCAAAGACGTTGCCGTCATCGGCATGCCCGATGATCGCCTGGGAGAGATCTCCGCTGCTATCGTCGAGCTCAAGCCCGACTGGGTGGGCAAGACCACCAAAGAGGACATCGACAAGTTCTGCATGGAGCTGCCGCGCTACAAGCGCCCGCGCAAGATCATCTTCGACGACGTCATCCGCAATGCAACGGGCAAGATCGACAAGGTCGCGCTGCGCCGTCGCTACAATGCAGAAAACCTCGTCGCCCGGGAGAACCACGCCTAAGGAGCCCCTGTACCTACTGCAACAAAGCCGCTCATCGCCTTTGGCAGCATGACGCGGCTTTGCCAGCTTGAAGGCGGCCGTATCATACACAAGACAGATGAGCTCATCGTAAGGAGAGATTCACGTGAGTATCGAACTGCTATCTGGCAACGAGGCCATCGCCCAAGGAGCTTGGGAGTGCGGCGTGGCCGTGGGCGTGGGTTATCCCGGCACGCCTTCTACAGAGACCTTGGAAAACCTCGCCAAGCACAAAGACGTCTACTGCGAGTGGGCGCCCAACGAGAAAGTCGCGCTCGAGGTGGGCATCGGTGCTGCCATGGGCGGCGTGCGCGCCCTTGTCACCATGAAGCACGTGGGCGTCAACGTTGCCGCAGACCCTCTGATGAGCGTTTGCAACGCCGGCGTCAACGGCGGCCTGGTCATCTTGGCTGCAGACGACCCCTCCATCTACTCCTCTCAAAACGAGCAAGACAGCCGCAACTACGCTGCTTTTGCGCGCGTCCCCATGCTCGAGCCCTCTAACTCCGCAGAGGCGCACAGCATGGTGCAGGAGGCCTTTGAGATCTCCGAGCGCTTTGACACGCCCGTCTTCATACGCGAGACAGTGCGCATTGCCCATACCAAGACCTTGGTGGATACCTCAAAGACGCGCCAGGAGCTTGAGCCCAAGCCCTATGCCAACGATGCCTCCAAGTGGGTGATGGTGCCGGCCAATGCCAAGCGCCGCCGCCTGGTAGTAGACGAGCGCACCAAGGAGCTCGAGGCATTTGCAGACGAGAGCAGCCTCAACAGGGTCGAGATGCGCTCTACCAAGATGGGCGTCATCTGCAGCGGCGCCTGCTACGAGAACGTCCGCGAGGCCCTGCCGGATGCCTCTACGCTCAAGCTGGGTATCTCCTGGCCGCTGTGTGCAGGCAAGATCGCCGATTTTGCCGCTCAGGTCGACGAGCTGTACGTGGTAGAGGAGGCCTGCGACTTTTTCAACATGCGCATCGCAGCCATGGGCATCCAGATCTCTGAGCCCAAGGCGTCTGCCCTGCCGCCTGACGGAGAGCTCACCCCCGCGCGCATACGCACGGCTTTTGGCATGCCCCAGCCCGAGCATCTCGATGCAGCGCAAGGCTTGCCGCCGCGTCCGCCCGCGCTTTGCGCCGGTTGCCCGCATCGCTTGGTCTTTAGCGAGCTGCGCCGCCTCAAGGCCACCGTCACCGGCGATATCGGCTGCTACACGCTGGGCAGCGCCGCTCCGCTTTCTGCCGTCCATTCCACCATCGACATGGGCGCGTCGTTTTCTATGGCGCATGGCATGGAGCTTGCCGGCGTGCCCCAGCGCAACAAGCGCCCCGTTGTAGGCGTCATCGGCGACTCCACCTTTGCCCACAGCGGTATCACGAGCTTGCTTGGCACGGTCTATAACGGCGGTGCGGGTACCTTGTGCATACTCGATAACCGTACGACGGCTATGACGGGCTGCCAGGGCAACCCCGTCAACGGCGTGACCTTGATGGAATCCGCACAGCAGCACGTCAACCCGCTCGATGTTGCGCGTGGCAAGGACCTCGACCTCGAGGCGCTCGTGCGTGCCATAGGCGTCGAGGACGTCCGCGTTGTGAACTCGCAAGACCTCAAGGCCGTGCGCCGCAACCTCAAAGAGGCAACCGCCGCTCAAGACACCTTGACGGTGATCATCTTCAAAAGCCCGTGCCGCTTGATCGACCGCACCAAGCACGCCGCACCTGTCATCCAGGACTGCAAGGCCTGCGGTGTTTGCGTGAGCATCGGCTGCCCGGCACTTGGCTGCGACCAAGAGGGCCGCGCCGTCATCGACGCTGCCAGCTGCATCGGCTGCGACCAATGCGTGCAAAACTGCGCCTTTGGCTGCATCAAGAGCAACAGGGGGGAGTAACCCATGGACAACAAGATCGTTTTGCTCGTCGGCGTTGGCGGGCAGGGCACAATTCTGGCTGGCGACTTGCTTGCAAAGGCGGCGGCAGCCAGCGGTTACGACGTCAAGATCTCAGAGATCCACGGCATGTCGCAGCGCGGTGGCAGCGTGTCGACCGTCGTGAGCTTTGGCCATGACGTCCACACTATGATCGCCGATGCCGGCTGCGCGGATGTCATCGTGAGCTTCGAGGCGGTAGAGGCGCTGCGCAACCAGCAGTTTATGGCCAAAGGCGGCAGCATGTTTGTCAACGACGAGGAGATTGTCCCCGTCTCTGTCAACATCGGCCAGGCTACCATGCCCACAGACACCCACGAGCGCCTGGTTGCCCTGGGGGCTACCCTCATCAACGCCGGCCAGATCGCCCGCGAGGCAGGCAGCCCCAAGTCCACCAACGTCGTGCTCATGGGCGCGCTGTCTACGGCGCTGCCCTTTGCCGACGAGGTCTGGCAGGATGTGATCTCCCGCCGCGTGCCCCCCAAGACCGTCGAAGCCAACCTGGCCGCCTTTGCCGCTGGCAAGAAGGCTGTCGGTGCATAAAGCACGCAACATACGCAAGCTTTTGCTCGTGCTCGCCTGCTTGCTTTGCCTGCTGGCGGGCACGGCCCTTTGCGGTTGCTTGGGGCTGTCCAAGAAGGCCTATGTTGCCGCAACGGTGGGCGGCATAAACATCGACGAGTCAGATGTCACCTCCTACATCGAGGGCTTTAGAAAAGAGGATCCCTCAAGAGAGACAGACACCGGCTGGGCGCAGTATCTCTCAAGCAACGGCTACACCTCGGAGAGTTTTAGGACCTATGTCTTAAACACCGTCTTCATCCCCGATGCTGTTATCAAGATCAAGGCGCAGCGCAAGGGAATATCCATCACAGACGAGGATCTCGACGACGTCATCGCGGCCGAGAAAGAGCATTACGAGGAGCTCTACGGCGCCAACAGCTGGGATAGCATCCTTGCGTCCTACGGCTACAATGCAGATACATGGCGCGACAGCGAGATGACGCGTCTTTTGCGCAGCCGTCTTGCCGATGCCGTGGTTGGCGATGTCCAAGCTGCCAAGCAAGACATCTTGGAGTACGGCGCGCAGGTTGCGGCCAACTACAACGGCAAGCATTCCTATTACATTCTCTTTGACGACGAGTCGCAGGCCCAAGAGACGCTTGAGCATCTGGGCGGCAAGTCTGCAAGCGTTACGCTTTCTACGTTCAAAAAAGCCGCCAAGCGCGCAGCCGAGCTCTACGGGATCGGCGCGCAAGAAGACGACGGGCACAGCGCCAACGTGACCTATACCGGCATCAAGTACGCCGGATGGAGCTCTTTGGGCGATGCAACGGAAAACAGCGCTTACAACAACGCCCTCAACAGCCTCGAGGTCGACACCGTTTCAGATGTCGTGCAGCTGTCTGACAGCTCGTGGGCTGTCATCTACTGCGATGACGCCTACGTGTTCCAAAAGCGCGATCTGCAAGACAGCTCCAAGATTCCCACGGCTATCTACACGCGCATCGTAGAGGGCGTCGAAGACCTCCTGCGCGAGAAGCAGTTTGCGGCCTGGCTTGCCAAGCGCCAGGCAAAGATGAAGATCAAGATCAATGCCATGCCGTCGGGCTTGCCCTACGATGTAAGCCATCTGTAGGCCGCATCGCAAACGCACCCTGCGCTCTCAAGCCGATAGGAGCAACCGTGTCCCAAAAAGCGCTCAAAGGAAGATTCGCGCCCTCGCCCAGCGGCCGCATGCATTTTGGCAATATGTTCTCTGCCTGTCTGGCCTGGTTGTCTGCACGCAGCCAGGGTGCGGGTTTTGTTGTGCGCTTGGAAGACATCGACTCTCGTTGCCGTAGCGTGCATGCGGCGCAGCTCTTGCTAGAAGACCTTGCCTGGCTGGGCATTAACTGGGACGAAGAGCCCATGCGGCAAGTAGGCCGCGAGGATATCTACCGCGACGCACTAGAAGAGATAGCCTCGCTTGCCCGCGTCTACCCCTGCTTTTGCTCACGTGCCGATCTGCATGCTGCAAGCGCCCCGCACGCAAGCGATGGGACGCCCATCTACCGAGGCACCTGCAAAGCGCTCAGTGCTGATCAGGTAGCGCAAGCGGCAAAGCTCAAGGACCCTGCCTTGCGCGTGGAGGTCCCCGATGAGTTGGTATCGTTTGAAGACATCCATATGGGGGCCTTCTCGCAAAACCTCGCGGCCGATTGCGGGGATTTTGTCTTGCGCAGAAGCGACGGCGCCTATGCCTACCAGCTGGTGGTTGTTGTCGATGATTACCTAAGCGGTGTGACCGAGGTCGTGCGCGGGGCAGATCTCATCGGCTCTACGCCTCGGCAGATATGGCTGCATCGGCTTTTGGGCCACAGCGTCCCTGTGTATGCTCATCATCCCGTCTTGCTGTCATCTGACGGGCGCCGCTTGTCCAAGCGCGACAAGAGCTTGGACATGGGCGCTATGCGCGATGCGATGACGCCGCAAGAGCTTGTGGGGCATGTGGCCTATGTCGCCGGTCTTATAGACGATGATGCTCCCTGCACGCTTGACGAGCTTGTCACCTCCTTTGCTTGGGAGCACGTGCGCAAAGACGATGCAGACGTCTCCATGTTGGCGCATGACGTCAGCTAGGCCCTACCGCAGCACGCTTAAATTGGCCGATTACCCCCTCAATCGCGCCGCAAGCACCTATACGAATCACAAACCCTCCACAAGTGCGCGATAATTGCCAATCAAGTCCATGGATAGTCCTGGGCTGTGAATGTGGGAGGTATTACCGTGAAAGGTATTCTCAAGGCATACACCAGCTGCCCGCTGATACTTCGCATCGTCATCGGCTTGGTTATCGGCTGCATCTTGGCTTTGGTTGTCCCGGGCATCTCTTGGATCTCGCTTTTGGGCACGCTGTTTACCAGCGCCCTTAAGGCCATCGCCCCCATCTTGGTCTTCTTCTTGATCATGGGCGCGCTTGCCAGCGCACGAGGCGCCGGCAACATGAAGACGGTCGTCGTCCTCTACATCATCTCCACTGTGGTGGCAGGCGTCATCGCCGTTGCCGCTTCTTTTGCGTTTCCCAGCGAGCTTGTGCTCACCGGTGTCGAGGCTGCAGACGCCGATGCCGCTCCGCAAGAGCTCGGCACGGTCATCACGACTTTGCTCACCAATGCCCTTGCCAACCCCGTGGAGTCCATTGCCTCTGCAAACTACCTGGGCATCTTGGTCTGGTCCATCTTCTTGGGCATTGCCTTGCGCGCAGCCAAAGACTCCACCAAAGATCTGCTGCAGGACTGCTCCAGGGGTATCACCGTCGTCGTGCGCGGCGTGATCGAGTGCGCTCCCTTTGGCATCCTGGGTTTGATCTATGCCAGCGTGTCCGAGACCGGCATGGAGATCTTTACCACCTACGGGCATCTGCTCGTCGTCTTGTGCATCTGCATCTTGGCTTCGGCTCTTATCGCCAACCCCATCATCGTTGCCATCGCAACCGGCACCAATCCCTATCCGCTGGTTTTGCGCAGCCTCAAAGACTCTGCCGTCTACGCGTTTTTCACCCGCAGCTCTGCGGCTAACATCCCCGTCAACATGAAGCTGTGCGAAGACCTCGGCTTGGACGAGGACAACTACTCGGTCTCCATCCCCTTGGGTGCGACCATCAACATGGCCGGTGCCTGCATCACCATCACCATCATGACCATGGCCTGCTGCACCACCTTGGGCATCACGGTCGATCCGGTCATGGCCGTCATCTTGTGCGTGTTGTCTGCTGTGTCTGCTTGCGGTGCGTCCGGTGTCGCCGGCGGCTCCTTGCTGCTCATCCCGCTGGCTTGCTCGCTGTTTAGCATCGACCCCGCCATCTCTGCTCAGGTGATCGGCGTCGGCTTTATCATCGGCGTCATCCAAGACTCCGCAGAGACTGCGCTCAACTCCTCTGCCGACGTTGTCTTTACCGCCGCAGCCGAGCTTCGTGCCCGCCGTCGCGCCGGTCTTTCCACAACGCTTCCCATCCCCGAGTCCGAGCGTACCCACGGTATCGCCTTGGATAGCCAGGAGGCCTAAGGCAACAGGTTCAAAGCGCTTTATCTCGCTTTGGTTTAGGCGTCAGGCAGATGCACCCTTGGGCGGCTTGGAGCTGCCGGTAGGGGCTTTGCCTGGCGCCTGTGTTTTACAATGGACAAATCTTGCAAGTCTTTGAGAAAGGCGGTCGAAGATGAGGGATTTTGCACTCGTGACCCCCACGCGCTTTGTCTTCAAGCGCGGCGCTGTTGATGTTTGCGGGCCCGAGGTTGCAGCTGCGGGCTACAAGAAGGCCTTGCTCGTCTACGGGCAGGGCTCTGTCGTTAAAGGTGGCTGGCTCGGGCGCGTCAAGGAGTCGCTTGCCAGCTCTCAGGTAGAGGTCGTAGATCTTGCGGGCGTGCGTCCCAACCCGGAGGTCTCCACGGTGCGCGCTGGCATCGAGTTCGCGCGCGCGCATGACGTCGACGTCGTCATCGCCTTGGGTGGTGGCTCCACCATAGATACCGCCAAGGCCATCGCCGTGGGTGTGCCTTACGAGGCAGACGTCTGGGATTTCTTTGCCAAAAAGGTCAAGCCTGCCGATGTCAACCCGCTGCCCGTTGTTGCGGTGCTCACCATCCCTGCTGCCGGCAGCGAGGCAAGCGATAGCTGCGTTGTGAGCAACGACGAGCTGGGTCTCAAGTGCGGCATCAACGGCGACAACATCAGGCCCAAGATCGCCATCATGGACCCCGAGGTCACTTTCACGCTTCCGGCATACCAGACCGCTGCCGGCGCGACCGACATGATCGCCCATATCTGCGAGCGCTGGTTTTCTGGCGTGGGTGCAGTCGACGTTACAGACAACATCGCAGCAGGTCTTATCAGGGCGATAATGAAGTCGACGCTCGCCGTCTTGAAGGACCCTTGCGATTACGATGCGCGCGCCAACCTCATGTGGGCCGGCACTCTTGCCCACGACGGCCTATGCGGTGCTGGCCGCAACCTCGTCTTTGGCGCCCGCGCCGGTGGATGGGAAAGCCACGGGCTCGAGCACGAGCTGTCTGCTCTGGACACGCGCGTGACCCACGGCGCAGGCCTTGCCGTCATCATGCCTGCTTGGATGCGCTACGTCTGGCGCGAGGACCCTCAGCGCTTCTTGGATTTTGGTCGCGAGGTCTTTGGCATCGTGCCCGGCAAGCCGGAGGAGTACATGTCCTCTATCGCCGCCTACAGCGCGCCCGTCAAGGCGGGGCAGGAGACCGAGGACGCCGTCATGGCAACCATCGACGCGCTGGCTGCGTTCTTTGCCCAGATCGGCATGCCCACAAGCTTGTCCGACTTTGGCTTCACGCCGCAAGATGTCGACAAGCTGCTCGTCACGCTCAAGCAAAACAAGGGCGAGTGCTTTGGCGCCTTCAAGAAGCTTACGATGGACGACGCGCGAAAGATCTATCTGTCCGCTTTCTAAAATTGGGTCTTGCACACCCCTTTGGGGACGTGTATATTAGTCAACCGCACCGCAAAAGGATTCAATGTGGGGGTATAGCTCAGCTGGGAGAGCGTCTGACTGGCAGTCAGAAGGCCAGGGGTTCGAGTCCCCTTATCTCCACCATAAACTCAGGCCCTTCGCAAGAGGGGCCTTTTCTTTTGCCAAGACGGCTCCTTACCGAAAATAATCTTCACAAATCCTCCATCCTTGCCTCAAAGAGGCTAGGGGAGGAGTATTTTTTACAGCTGTTCAACGCTTTTGCATCGAGTTTGACGTTATGTCTAAAAGGTCCGAAAGGGGAGTCAATGGAAAAGCTGTTCAAGCTTGAGGAGCACGGCACCACGGTGAAGACCGAGCTTCTCGCAGGTGTTATCACCTTTGTGTCTATGGTCTACATCCTTGCCGTCAATCCCAACATCCTGTCTGCTGCGGGCATGGATTCTGCCGCTGTGTTCACGGCGACGGCGATCTCTGCTGCGTTTGCGACTCTGGTCATGGCCTTTTATGCCAACTGCCCGGTGGCTTTGGCATCCGGTATGGGTCTTAACGCCTACTTCTCCTACTCTGTTTGCATCCCCTTGGCTCAAGCGGGCGTGAGCAATCCCTGGGAGGTCGCGCTTACCGCGGTCTTGGTCGAGGGCATCATCTTTGTCTTGCTCACCTTGTGCAAGTTTCGCGAGGCTCTTGTCAACGACATCCCCAACAACCTCAAAAAGGGCATCAGCGCCGGCATCGGCTTGTTCATCGCCTTTGTAGGCCTCAAGGGCGCAGGTATAGTTGCCGTTGACTCCTCCACGCTGGTTGGCCTGGGCGATTTTGCCACCCCCGAGGTTGCGCTTGCCTGCATCGGCTTGTTTATCGTCGCCGTCCTCTATCACTTCAACGTCACCGGCTACATCCTGTGGGGCATCTTGGCCACGTGGGTCTTGGGCATGATCGCCCAGGTCGCCGGTTGGTACGTTGTCGACGCAGCCAACGGCGTCTACTCCTTGTTCCCCGATTTCTCTACGGGTATCTCCATCGAGATTCCCTATCTGTGCGATTTCAACTTGGATTACGTGACCACGCATGCGGTCGAGTTTGCCGTCATCGTGTTCTCGTTCTTGTTCGTCGACATCTTTGACACTGCAGGCACTTTGGTGGGCGTTGCCCAAAAGGGCGATATGCTCGACGAAGAAGGCAAGTTCCCCGAGGCCAAAAAAGCCCTCATGGCAGACGCTGTGGGCACCATCGCCGGTGCTTGCCTGGGTACCTCCACGGTTACCAGCTACGTCGAGTCCAGCGCTGGCGTCACCGCAGGCGGCCGCACGGGCCTCACAGCGCTTGTCGTGGCCGTGCTCTTCTTGGTGGCCATCCCGCTGTCACCCATCTTCTTGGCCATCCCCACCTTTGCAACCACGCCCGCTTTGGTCTTTGTCGGTTTCTTGATGGCCTCTAGCGTCAAGGACATGGACTGGACCGAGGACGCTGCAGGTGCCGTGGGCGGCTTTTTGGCCATCATCATGATGCCGTTTACCTACTCCATCGCCAACGGCATCATGTTCGGCTTTGTCTTCTTTGTCCTCATCACCATCGTGCAAGGCCGTGCCGCTAAGATGCACTGGGTCATGTGGATCGCCTTTGCGCTGTTTGTCTTGAGGATCGCGATGCTCGTTGCTGCCTAGAAGCGCCACCTGTTAAATCACACACGCAATTTCTTGCAAAGCATTAAACTTGGGCAGGGCTCTTTGCGGGCCCCTGCCCGTTTTTTCTTGCATGCAATGCTTTTGGGCGATGCATGCATGATCTGAATATGAGGAGAGCCGATGGAATACACAATGGAGATCGCAGGACTTAAAAGGAGCCTGCCTCTTTTCCCGATCAACGACGACGTTTGCATCGCCGCCTTTATCCTCTTTGGCGATGTGGAGATGAACACGCATGCTGCCACCGAGCTGCTCAAGCATGCGCCGGACTTTGACATCATCCTCACAGCAGAGGCAAAAAGCATCACGCTTGCTTACGAGATGGCAAAGCAGGCCGGCATGAACGACTACGTCATCGCGCGCAAGGGCATCAAGCTCTACATGGGCAAAGACGTCGAGGAAGTCGATGTGAAGTCCATCACCACCGCAAAGGCCCAAAAGCTCTACCTGGGAGAAAGCGATGTTGCAAAGCTCAAGGGCAAGCGCGTTTTGATCGTCGACGACGTCATCTCCACCGGCAAGTCGCTTGAGGCCATGTGCGAGCTGGTCGAGCGCGCCGGCGGCAACGTCGTGGGCAAGATGGCCGTGCTCGCAGAGGGCGATGCCATGGAGCGCCCCGATATCTTCGCGCTCGAGAAGCTCCCGCTCTTCAATGCCGCAGGTGAGGTCTTGGAGGACTAACGCGGTGGCGCCTGCAAACAAAAGGCAGCTGTTCAAGGCGGCGGTGAGCATCCTGCTTGCCGCCGCTTGGTGCGTGTTCATTTTTAGCATGTCGGCAAAAAGCGGCGCGGCATCGCAGCAGATGAGCGATGGCGCCATCTCGCATTCCATCGCCGCCTTTATCCCCGGCTTTGCCTCTATGGATGCGCAGCAGCAAGCTGCGGCGATATCCGCCTTGAGCTTTCCCGTGCGCAAGGGGGCGCATTTTAGCGAGTATGCCGTGCTGGCCATCCTGGCAAGCAACGCCGCCTCGCAGCTGCGACGCCTTAAGGCCCCAGGCCGTTTGAATAGCCGCAACCTGCCTACTTGGGTCTTTTGCGTTCTCTTTGCCTGCACAGACGAGTTCCACCAGCTCTTTGTGGACGGGCGCAGCGGCCAGCTCTTTGACGTGTGCGTGGATGCTTGCGGCTCCTTGGCGGGCATCTGCCTTGCAGCTGTTTTTGCCAAGCGTTTCTCAAAACGCTAAAGCAACTTGCCTATCCTGCGAAAAAACAGCTCCCACTTGGGGTTTTAGTCAAAATCTGCACCCTGGCGTGTAGTAGTATGGTCGGATAATCTGGCCGCAACATAGAGACAAGGGGTTTGAGCACATGGCCTTTTACTACGACGAACCTTCGCATACTTTTAGCGAGTACCTCCTGGTTCCCGGTTACACCACCACTAAGCATATTCCGTCTGACGTGAGTCTTAAGACCCCGCTGGTGCGTTTCAAAAAAGGCGAGACTTCCCCCATCACCATGAACATCCCCATGGTGTCGGCCATCATGCAGGCGGTCTCGGGCCCCAAGCTGGCTGTTGCGTTGGCAAAGGAGGGCGGTGTCTCCTTCATCTACGGCTCTCAGTCCCCAGAAGACGAGGCCGAGATGGTTCGCCAGGTCAAATCCACCAAGGCCGGCTTCGTCCCCAGCGATATCGCTTTGACCCCTGACACCACTATGGACGAGGTCGTCAAGCTCAAGGCCAAGTTTGGCCATTCCACCATGCCCGTCACCCAAGACGGCACGCCCACCGGCAAGCTTTTGGGCATCGTCACCTCCCGTGACTATCGCCCCAGCCGCATGGACGGCTCCACCAAGGTCGAGCAGTTCATGACCCCGCGTGAAAACCTCATCGTCGCCCAAGACGGCGTCACCCTCAAAGAGGCCAACGACATCATCTGGGATCACAAGCTCAACGCGCTGCCCATCGTCGATGCTGATGATTGCCTCGTGAGCTTTGTGTTCCGCAAGGACTACGACTCCCACAAGGCCAACCCCTTGGAGCTTTTGGACGACCAAAAGCGCTTCATCGTTGGCGCAGGCATCAACTCCCGTGACTACGAGACCCGCGTCCCCCTGCTTTTGGAGGCCGGCGCAGACGTCTTGTGCATCGATTCTTCCGAGGGCTACTCGGATTGGCAGAAGATCACGCTCGAGTGGATCCGCAAAAACTACGGCGACAGCGTCTACGTCGGCGCTGGCAACGTCGTCGACGCCGAGGGCTTCCGCTTCTTGGCAGACGCCGGCGCAGACTTCATCAAGATCGGCATCGGCGGCGGCTCCATCTGCATCACGCGCGAGCAAAAGGGCATCGGCCGCGGCCAGGCCACCGCTGTCATCGAGGTCGCCAAGGCGCGCGACGAGTATTACAAAGAGACCGGCATCTACGTGCCCCTGTGCGCAGACGGCGGCATCGTGCAGGACTACCACATCACCTTGGCCCTTGCCATGGGTGCCGATTTCATGATGCTGGGCCGCTACTTTGCCCGCTTTGACGAGTCCCCCTCCAACAAGGTCAACGTCAACGGCAACTACATGAAGGAGTACTGGGGCGAGGGTTCCGCTCGTGCCCGCAACTGGCAGCGCTACGACGTAGGCGGAGACGAGAAGAAGATGTCCTTTGTCGAGGGCGTGGATTCTTACGTTCCCTACGCAGGTCCCCTGCATGACAACGTCGAGCTCTCCTTGTCCAAGGTCCGCCATACCATGTGCAACTGCGGTGCGCTCGATATCCCCGAGCTGCGCGACGTTGCCAAGATCACGCTCGTCTCTGCGGTTTCCATCGTCGAAGGCGGCGCACATGACGTCCAGGTCAAAAACACCGATACCGAGGCGCGTTTTCGCTAGGATCGGCTCGTAAGACCAAGCTTTAATCTTTTGGCCCTGCCCTTCTTGCAAAAGTGGGGCAGGGCTTCTTGCTGCATAGCGCATCCAACCGTCAGGCGATTGGCTTCTTGGTGGCCTTTGCCCAAGAGGGTAGGATTATCAGACTTGCATAAAGCGGCAGCAGCTCTTGCTGCCTTGATCTGGGGGTGCGCTTTGAGGGCTACCGGTCCTATTCTCTTGCTTATAACCGCGGTGCTTTGGGGTTCTACCTTTGCCGCGCAGACTGTTGCCTCGGCGCATGTCGACCCCTTTACCTTCTTGTTCTCGCGCAATTTCATCGGCGCGCTGTTCTTGAGCGGCGTTATCGCCGTGCGTCGCCGTTTGGGCCAAGACGAGCCCCCTGTTGCCGTCGCCACAGACGGCAGCAAGAACGGCTACACGAGAAAGACCTTGCTCATCGCCGGCATGTCATGCGGGGCTATCTTGTGCGCTGCGTCTTTCTTGCAGCAGCTGGGCATCACCGTCTACCCCGACGACACCGCGATATCCGGCCGCAGCGGTTTTGTGACGGCCATCTACATGGTGATGGTCGCCGTCTGGGGCGTTTTGGCCAACAAGAAGGCGGACTTCGTCGTCTTGCTCTCTGTTGTCGTAGCCATGGCGGGCATGTACTTGCTGTGCGTTCCCAACGGCTTCGATGAGATCTACTTGGGCGACTGGCTCACGCTTGCCTGCGCGCTCGGGTACGCTGCGCATATCGTTGTCATCGATCGCTTTACGCAGGTCGACGGTGTGCGCCTGTCGCGCGTGCAGCTTTTGACCTCTGGCTGCATAGCGCTCGTGTGCGCCTTTGTTTTTGAGTCCCCCAGCATCGCCGGCATCGTTGCCGCCATAGGTCCCATCCTCGTTGCCGGCGTCTTGTCCGACGGCGTGGCCTATACCTTCCAGATCATCGCCCAAAAGACCACCGACGCCACCGTCGCAGCCATCATCATGAGCTTGGAATCTGTCTTTGCGGCGTTGGCAGGACTCGTTTTCTTGAACGAGATGCTCGGTGCGGTAGAGCTTGTGGGCTGTGCGCTTGTCTTTGCCGCCGTTATCTTGTCGCAGGTGCCGGGGTTTGTCCAAAACGCCAAGCGCTCAAAGGAGCTTGCCGATAAAGCCTCCCGTTGATACGTGCACTGCAAGCCCTAAAGCCGCGTCTAGAAGCGCAAGCGTGCTGCTGGCGCGGCTTTTTTGCGCCGAGGCCTAGTGGATGACAGAGAGGTCGTCGGGATTTTTGGGGATGAGCTGCACTGCTATCTGCAAAGGAGCGTTGCCACCTGCGGCGCTTGCCATGGGGTACTCCTCAAAGAAGTAGGGGCCGGGCACCTCGTCAAAGTCCTCCATGCTCTTGATGAGGCGTGCGTAGGCGTCTTCTGGGGTTTCTCCTGGCTGCTGATCGGTCACGCCGTAGCGCCCTTGCTCGAAAACAAACTCCTCAAGGCCCAGCAAAACGGCATCCTCTTTGGTGAACGTCTCGCTCTTTTTGACGAGCAGCAGCTTTTGGTTGTCGGTCACGCCGTTTAAGACGTCGTTGCTGTCTAGCACGACGGCGCTGGGCTCGACGCGTTTGACGATGCCTGCCACGTGCTCTACAAGCTCTTTGTCGTTCATCTTGTCGAGCGGCTTTGAGGCCCACATCACAAGGCGAGGGCGGTTTTCCAGGCGTATCTCGTCGTTGTTTCCCTCTTTGGTGCCCACAACGCCGCCGTTGCTTGCAAACGAGCTCGCCAAGATCTTTCGGACGTTCATGAGATAGGCGATGCGGTTGTCTAGCGCGGCAAGCCGCACCTCGACGGTGTGTTGGCGCGCCTGCGGGTCGTCTTCGTCGAGGTAGTCTTTGATCTCTGCCAGCGACATGCCTGCCTCTTTGAGACATGAGATAAGCAGGAAGTCTTGGTACTGGTCATGCGAATAGCGACGGTAACCGTTGTCGTCTACACGCGCGGGCTTGAGCAGGTCTATGTCGTCGTAGTGAAAAAGCGTTTGCTTTTTCACGCCGCACAACTCGGCAAACTGTCCGGTTGTATAAAGGACGTCTTGGTCGCTCACAGGTTCCTCCGATATTTTTTGCATGTTTTCTCTTGAGTATACGGTTACCAGATACTTTACCTTGCTTCTTGTCAGCAAATCAAGGAGAGCATCTATTGGGACAGCTGCCCTCCAACCGTTTGAGATCAGGTGATAGCCACAGCACATTCGAGAACGCACTGTATAGGCACTCGGTTCCCTGCAAAGTTCTTGAGTGCGCAAGGTTTGAGGCGACAGGCTTACCTGTCGCCTTTTTGCTTGCCTTAAACCTCTGCGCATGCAGGCGCTGGTGTATCTTGTCTTGAAAGCATGCGCAAGACGGCAAGGAAAAGGGGAGGGTTGTCCTTTGGCTAAAAATCCCTTGTTCGAGTTTACAAACGACGAGAAAGAGGCTCTGCGCGTTAACCAGGACGCGCTGCAAAAGCGCCTCTCTCCTTTTGCGTGCCATGACGACGACGCCTTGCGCGAGCGCCAAGAGCACTACCAAGACCCAGACGTCTATCTTGCGCGCCCTCCTTTTGTGGTCGACGTAGAAAAGATCATGCACAACCCCTTCTACAGCCGTTGCTCGGACAAGACGCAGGTCTTTAGCTTTGTCAAAAACGATGATGTCTGCCGCCGCAGCTTTCATCTGCAGTTGGTAAGCCGCGTTGGACGTACCATCGGCATGGCGTTGGGGCTTAACCTTGACCTCATAGAGGCGATATCTATCGGCCATGATTTGGGGCACACGCCCTTTGGCCATGAGGGCGAGCGCTACCTAAGCCGCCTTTATCATGATCGCACGCAGCGTTACTTCAACCACAACGTCCACAGTGTGAGGCTTTTGCGCACTATGGCAAACGCCAACCTGTGCCTGCAGACATACAACGGGATCGTCTCCCATTGCGGCGAGAAGGCCTTCTTGGAGTACCGTCCCGCACCTTGTGCGAGTTTTAAGGCGCTCGATGAGATGCTCGAGGACTGCTATAAGGATCAATCCAACATCGCAGATCTGCGCCCAAGCACCCTCGAGGGCTGCGTTGTGCGCATCAGCGACATCATCGCCTATGTGGGAAAAGACCGCCAAGACGCAGCGCGGGTTCATCTGCGCGAGCTTGACTCCTACGAGCAAAGCCCGCTTGTGGGCACGCTCAACCACCAGATCATCTACAACCTCACGCGCAACATCATCAAAAACTCTTTGGGCCGCGACTACATCGCCATGGACAAAGAGGTCTTCGAGGCAGTGGATGCGATCCGGCGTGAGAACTACGCCAAGATCTACGAGACGGATTTCGTGCGCGCGCGCATCGAGGCTGTCGAGGAGATGATGGGCAATCTCTATATGCGCTTTATCGACGATCTGGCCGCCGGAGACGAGTCCTCGCCCATCTTTAGGCATCATGCCAACAACGCTCTCATGCGCCACGACTACTCTTGGGAGCTCAAGCATCGCCCCGACGACATAGTCGTGGACTACATCGCCTCGATGACCGACGACTACTTTGTCGACTTGCACCGCTATTTGTTTCCTGCAAGCCCCCTTAACGACCAGATCGTCTACGAGCCCTACTTCAAGTAGATCAAGATCGCCTTTCGCCGCCCTTTATCGCCCTTTATCGCCCTCAAAAAGGAGAGCTGTTGTCTATTCGCACCACCCAGCTAGAAAACAAGATCACTGTCATCACCGAGCACATGCCTGCGCTCAGAAGCGTCGCTGTCGGCTTTTGGGTTGCCGTAGGCTCTGCGCATGAGCAGCCGCAGCAGGCGGGGCTCGCGCATTTCATGGAGCACATGCTCTTCAAGGGCACGCATACGCGCAGTGCCTTTGACATATCCGTTGAATGCGATTATCTGGGCGCCGAGCTCAACGCCTTTACGGCTAAAGAGCACACCTGCTATCACACAAGCGTGCTGTCTGCCAATCTACCCGCGTGTTTTGAGATCCTGGCCGATATGTTTGCCCATCCTGCCTTTGACCCCGCCCAAATCGAGCTTGAGCGCGAGGTCGTGCTAGAAGAAATCGCCAGTTGCTTGGATACGCCGGATGACTATGTCTACGAGCTTTTCTGCGATGCGCTCTTTGGGCCGCATCCCTTGGGACGACCGGTCTTGGGCGATCCAGACCTTGTGTCTTCTTACACCAAGCAAGACCTGCAGCGTTTTCATGACCAGCACTATGTGGGGCAAAACCTCATGATAGTTGTGTGCGGTGATGTCGATCACGACCAGGTGGTCGAGCTTGCGCAAAGGCTGCTTGGCGATGTGCGCTCGGGCGATTGCCGCAAAACGCTTGCCTCTGCAGCTGTCGAGTCGCAGCGTTTGGCGGTGCTTAAGCGCCCTGGCGAGCAAGCTCATATCGTCATGGGCACTACCTGCGTCAGTGACGTTGACCCTCGCCGCTTTGCTTATGCGATAGCGGATTTTGCCTTGGGCGGGACCATGTCCTCAAGGCTTTTTACCGAGATACGCGAGAAGCGCGGCTTGGCCTATAGCGTCTACACCTCAAGCCAGCTCTATCATGGCATCGGGCAGTTTGAGGTTTGCGTCTCCACGCGCCCAGAAAACATCGCCCAAGTCGTGCAGGTTACGCGCGCCGAGCTTGCCCGCGCAGCATCGGATGGCTTTACGGCAGAGGAGTTTGAGCGCGTTCGCGAGATGGTATGCGGCTCTTACGTTTTAAGCATGGAATCTGCGCATAACCATATGATGAGGCTCGGTAAGATGGCCACAAGCGGCTTGGAGCTCACATGCGTAGACGCAACTTGCGACGCATATCGCTCATGCACGCTCAATGAGGTAAACGATGCGGCTGCAGCTCTGCTTTTGCCTGGGCTGACGGTTGCTGTGATCGGTCCGTACGATAAAGAAGATATCGAGAGGATGGTTGGATAACGATGATCAAGGTTTTGGTGAGCGGCGCTTTGGGCCGCATGGGCTCTACGGTTATCGGCGCTGTCGACAATGCAGCAGACACCCAGTTCGTCGCGGGCTTCGACCCCTTTGCAAAAGAGGGTCAAACGGCTGGCAAAGACGGCGTCAAGGTCTACACAGACCTCCAAGAGGCCATCGATGCCTCTGCCCCCGATGTCTTGGTTGACTTTTCCAGGCCCGATGCCGCCGAGGCCAACCTGCGCTGTGCCTTGAGCGCGGGCATCAACTGCGTCTTGGGCACCACCGGCTTGTCCGAGGACAAGCTCCAGCAGATCTTTGACGAGTCCGCCACAGGTGACGCAGCGCTTTTCTGCGCTCCCAACTTCACCACGGGCGCTGTCCTTATGATGCTGTTTGCGCAGCAGGCTGCAAAGTACTTCCCGGATGCCGAGGTCATCGAGTTCCATCACAACAACAAGAAAGACAGCCCCTCTGGCACTGCTGTCCGCACCGCTAACATGATCGCAGCCGCGCGTGACTTTGGCTGCACCTCTCCTGGAGCCGAGACCGAGCTTGAGGGTATGGACGGCGCTCGCGGTGCGCTCGTGGCCGATGTCCCCGTGCATTCCGTGCGCTCCAACGGTTATGTCGCCCACCAAGAGGTCATCTTTGGCAGCGCCGGTCAAACGCTTACCATCCGTCATGGCTCCATCGACCGCAGCTCCTACATGCCCGGCGTCTTGCTGGCTGTTCGCGCTGTGGGAGACCTTAGCGGCCTTGTGGTGGGTCTGGAAAAGCTGATGGATTAACGCTAAGATTTACAGTCGCTTATTTGGGAGCTAGGAGTAAACATGTCTGAACCTGTTTTCGGCCGTTTGGTCGCAGCGATGGTCACGCCTTTCGACGCCGATCTCAACGTCGATTTTGACCGTGCGCAGGCTTTGGCAGCGCGTTTGGTCGACGGTGGTTGCGACGCATTGGCTGTTTGCGCAACCACGGGAGAGTCGCCTACTATCGCCCATGCAGACAAGCTCGAGCTGTTTCGTGCCGTTGCCAGCGCTGTTGGCAACCGCGCAAAGGTCATCGCATACTGCGGTGGCAACAACACCCAGGCCAGCTGCGACGACGCCCGCGAGTACGCGGCGCTTGGTTGCATCGACGGCTTCTTGACGGTTGTTCCCTATTACAACAAGCCACCTCAGGCCGGTCTTGTCGAGCATTTCAAGGCTATTGCAGCCGCTGCGCCCGACACGCCCGTCTTGATGTACAACATCCCCGGTAGGAGCGGTATCAACATGACCGCTCAGACCACCTTGGCCTTGGCGCACGATGTCGACAACATCGTGGGCATCAAAGAGGCCAGCAGCAAAATGGACCAAATCGCCACCATCGCAAAGGAGGCGCCCAAGGGTTTCTCTGTTTACTCGGGAAACGACGACGAGGTGCTCCAGATCATGGGCTTTGGTGGCGTTGGCGTGGTATCCACCATCGCAAACGTCGCACCTGCACGCTACAGGGAGGTCATCGACCTCTACGTTGACGGCAAGCAAGACCAGGCGCAAGAGGCGCTCGACGCGCTTGCTCCGCTTATGAAGGAGCTTTTTGTCACTGCCAACCCCATCATGGCCAAAGAGGCACTCGATATCTTGGGGTTTGGCGTGGGAGGCCTGAGGCTTCCCTTGGTCAAGGCGACAAGCGAGCAGCGCTCGCATATGCAAGAGGTGCTGCGCCAAGTCGGAGATATCCGTTAGCAAAACGCCTGTTCATGATCGCAGGCATTGAGGAGCACATTCTCTATGCCCAACAAAGAAACCGAGACCCCCAAGAAGGCCTCTACTAGCGCCGTCTCCTCAGGCGGCGCTAGGCAGCAGCGCGGCGAGAAGACGCCGTCTGCCCGTCGCCGCCGCGGCAGCCGCGGCGGTCGCGGCCGCTCTGGCAAGAGCAACGGCCCCAAGCTCAGGATCATCCCCTTGGGCGGCCTGGATGCCATCGGCAAGAACATGACCGCCTTTGAGTGCGGCGAAGACATCATCATGGTCGACGCCGGCTTGATGTTTCCCGACGACGAGCACGTTGGCGTGGACCTTATCCTGCCGGACTACACCTATATCCTCGAAAACGCACACAAGCTGCGCGGCATCATCGTGACCCACGGCCACGAAGACCACACCGGTGCGCTGCCTTACCTGCTCAAGGACCTGGACCGCAAGGTGCCCATCCTTGCGACCAAGATGACTTTGGGTCTTATCGAGGGCAAGCTGTCCGAGCATAGGCTTTCCAAGCAACCCGAGCTGCGCGAGGTCAAGCGCCCCGGCAGCGCCAAGCTGGGTTGCTTTGAGCTGGAGTTCTTTACCGTCAACCACTCCATCCCCGGTGCTATGGGCATCTTTATCAAAAGCCCTGCTGGCACGGTGCTGCACACGGGTGACTTCAAGATCGACACGACCCCTATCGATGGCGAGGTCATGGACTTCGAGTCTATCGCCCGCTTTGCGCATGAGGGTGTAGACATCTTGCTGTCAGACTCCACCAACGCCAACAACCCCGCCTTCACCAAAAGCGAGGCCGAGGTTGGCGTCGCGCTCAGGCAGATCATCGGCCAAGCCAAGCGCAAGGTCGTCGTCGCGGCGTTTTCCAGCCATATCCACCGCGTGCAGCAGGTCTGCGACGCGGCGATCCAAGCCAAGCGCAAGGTTGCCGTGACCGGCCGCTCTATGCTCACCAACACGCGCATCGCGCGCGAGCTGGGCTATCTCAACGTGCCCGACGACCTCATCGTCGACGCCTTCGAGGTCAACGACATCCCGCCGCACAAGCTCGTCGTCTTGTGCACGGGCTCTCAAGGCGAGCCTTTGAGCGCGCTGGCGCGTATGTCGGTAGGCGAGCATCGCACCGTCTTCATCGAGCGCGGCGACACCGTCATCATCTCGGCGACGCCTGTTCCCGGCAACGAGAAATCCGTTACGCGCGTCATCAACCAGCTCTCCAAGATCGGCGCCGACGTCTATGACAAGAGCCGCGCCTTGGTGCATGTCTCTGGCCATGCAGGCCAAGAGGAGCTCAAGCTCATGCTGCGCATGGCGCGCCCCACGTACTTCATGCCCGTTCACGGCGAGGCAACCCATCTGCGCTCCCATGCGCGCTTGGGCGAGGCTACCGGCGTCGACCCCAAAAACATCTTCATCTTGGAAAACGGCGACACTTTGCTCATGCAAGACCATAAGGTTCGCAGGTTCGACCCGGTTGAAAGCGGCATCGTCTATGTGGACGGCGGCAGCGTGGGCGATATCGGCAAAGACGTCTTGCGTGATCGCCAGATGATGCAAAGCGAAGGCGTCGTCACCGTCGTGTGCACCTACGAGGGCAAAAGCGGCAAGCTTACAGGCGATCCTGTCGTCATGATGCGCGGTATTCCGGGCTTTGACGACGACCGTTTCCTGGCAGATGCGCGAAGCCGCATCGGCAAGACCTTTGCCGATGCCGTCAAGGCTCACAAGGGCGAAAACAACCGCATCAAGAAATCGGTGCGCGATGCAACGGGCAAGTTTATCTGGGACCGTTGCCATCGCCGTCCGGTGATCATGCCCGTCATTGTGGAGATTTAAGCCTGGCAGCGCAGTGCTGCTAGAATGTATGTTTGCACGATTTGAGATTCGATCATGCCCCTTGGGGCATGGAGGTGGCCTTGGGCGCTAGAAACACAGCAAAAAACACCAGCTCAAAGCCTAGTTCCGGCAAGCGGGGCTCTAAGGCGCAATACCAACGCGAGACGCCACAGCAGCAGGCTGCGGCGTCTAGTGCCCTGCGTGACGACCTCATCGGTATCGCACTTGTGGCCTTGGGCATCGTTCTTTTTGTCATGGTGGTCATCCCCGGCCAGGCTGTTGTATCCGCGGCTGTCGCCAATGCGCTGCGACATGGCTTTGGCCTGGGTGCCTTTGTGGTGCCCTTTGCCGTGGTCGCAGCCGGCGTCACGTTCTTTGTCAAGCCGCAAGACGCTCCTGTCGCGCGCTTTGTCGCCGGTGTCATCGTCATACTCGTAGCCTTGATGGGGATCTTTTCCACGGTTGCCTTCGAGACCATGAACGTGGGCGATGCCATGGCCTTCTTTACCAACGACACCGTGCTCGTCAACGGCGGCGGCTATGTGGGCAGCGCTCTTGGCTGGGCGCTCATCAGCTCTGTGGGGCTTGTCGCGGGCGTCATCATCCTTATCGCGTTGATCGTGGTCGGGCTTGTCTTGGTAGGTGTCTCTGTGGGCACGGTCTTTTTGTTTGCCAAGAACTTTGCCGCACAACGCGCTGCAAGCCGCCGCGAGAAGCGCAGCTTTGACCAAGAGGACTTTGCGCCCGAGGTGCGCCTTGGTGCGCAGGAGTCCTACGACGAGGATGCTGCTGCCTTGGAGCTTCCTCGTGCCGATGAGACGCTTGTTTTGGGCAGCAAGCGCAAGCGCAAGTCAAAGCCTGCGCAGCAAGAAGAAACCGTTAAGTTCACGTCTTCGAGCTTTGACATGGACGATTACGCTAATGCTCAGCAAGAGGAGATGTTCGAAGACGACAACGCCACGGCAAAGACCATCGCTTTGCCCTCGCGCAAGCGCAAAGGTGCCAAGACTTCGCGCCTGTCCAAGAAAGACGACGTGGCTGTTGACGAGAATACTACCGTATCCGGTGTGGACTTTGCGGCAGATGCAAGCGATAACCCCACGGTCAAATTCGACGCTTTAGGTGCAAGCGCAACTGCGACTGCAGCAAATGAGGCGCCTGCATCATCAAACGGCGTGCGTCCCGCAGCTACCGAGGGCTTTGTCCTGCCGGATCTCTCGCGCCTCAAAGTTGGCGGCAAACGCGATCGCAGCGCCTCTAACTCCGAGTTTGCCCAGACTGCTGCCACCCTGCAGCACACACTCGAGGAGTTTAGCTTGCCGGCGCGTGTTGTCGGATGGCTTGCAGGTCCTACGGTTGCGCTTTTCAAAGTCGAGCTTCCCAGCGGCGTTAAGCTCTCCAAGCTCACTGGCTTGGCAGACGATATCGCCTTGGCGCTCGCCGCATCCTCTGTGCGCATCGCCCAGATCCCCAACACCTCGCTTGTTGGCGTAGAGATCCCCAACAAACAACGCGACAACGTGCTTTTGGGAGACATCATCACCGGCTGCGGCGCAAGCCCGCTTGACATGGCTATCGGCGAGGATATCGACGGCAACAAGATCTGCGTCAACTTGGCCAAGATGCCTCACTTGCTCATCGGTGGCACCACCGGTTCGGGTAAGTCTGTCTGCATCAACTCCATGATCATGTCGATCATCACGCATGCCACTCCTGCAGAGGTGCGCATGGTTCTCATCGACCCCAAGCGCATCGAGTTCTCGCAGTACAACGGCATCCCGCATCTCTACGTGCCTGTTGTGACCGAGCCAAAAGAAGCGGCCGCAGCCTTGAGGTGGGGTGTGGTCGAGATGGAGCGTCGTCTCAAGGTCTTCGAGACGGTTGGCGCGCGCAACATCGGCTTCTACAACCAAAAGATCCAAAGCGGCGAGCTTGCCAACGAGGACGGAGAGGCACCCAAGGAGATGCCCTACATCGTCATCGTCATCGACGAGCTGTCAGACCTCATGATGGCCGCCGGCAAAGACGTCGAGGACTCCATCGTGCGTATCTCGCAGCTTGCACGCGCGGCTGGCATCCACCTGATCGTTGCCACCCAGCGTCCGTCTTCCAATGTCGTGACCGGCATGATCAAGGCAAACATCACCAACCGCATCGCCCTTACGGTGGCAACCGGCGTCGACTCGCGCGTTATCTTGGACCAAACCGGTGCAGAGAAGCTCGTGGGCCACGGCGACATGCTCTTCTCCAAGCCAGAGTGGGGCAAACCCAAGCGCATCCAGGGCTGCTATGTGAGCGATGCAGAGATCAATGACGTCGTCGCGCACCTCAAAGAGCAAGGCACGCCCGAGTACCACCCAGAGATCTTGCAGGTCAAAGTGGACGGTGGCTCGGCCGGCGCCTCTACGATCGAGGATATCGACGAGGACGATCCGCTTATCTGGGAGGCGGCAGACGCCGTTGTCATGGCGGGTCTGGGTTCTACGTCGATGCTTCAGCGCAGGCTCAAGGTTGGCTACGCGCGCGCCGGGCGCATCATGGACATGCTCGAGAACAAGGGCATCGTGGGGCCACCCGACGGCTCCCGTGCACGCGAGGTTTTGATTGATTCGGTAGAGGATCTGGAGGCCATCAAGGCCTTTGAGATGGCAGACAGCGAGGGATACTGATGGCAGACGAGCTTGTGGGAACAACGCTGCGTGCTCGCCGTGAGTCTTTGGGCCTGTCTATCGAGCATATGGCGCATGTCACCAATATCAGACCGCGCTTGCTTGAGACCTTTGAGGCCAGTGAGTACGAAAAATATCCGCCTAGGGGCTACGCGAGCGGCATGCTGTCTTCGTATGCGCGCGCCTTGGGGTTGGATCCCCGTCCCATCTTGTCGGGTTACGCCTTGGAGCTTGACAACTTCAACCAGCGCCAGCAGATCGAGGCAGGCGCCAGGGGGGTACGCGAGGGCAAGGACCGCTTTGGATTCAAGCGAGGCGGCACTCCCTCGGCGCGCCGCGAGAGCTTTACGCGTGACCGGCGCCAGACAACCGGCTCTATGGAGCCCGTTCCGGGTGCGACCGATACCGCCGGAGACATCGCCCGGGCAACGAGCGCTATCAAGGTTGTTGGCAAGAGCTCGCGCTTGGCGAGGTCCAAACGCAATCTGAGCAGCGCACAACCTGACAGCGCCTCGCAGGGTACGGGAAGGCTCGAGGCCTACAAGCGCCATATGGAGACGCGCGACGCCGCCTCGTCTGGCTCGCTTTATACAACAGGATCTTATGCAGCTGCCAAGGATCTCTCGTCTACGGGGCGTTTGACCAAGCTTGCTTCTGCCACCGGCGCCATCGAGGTCATAGGACCTGACGATGTCGACAGCGGCGCGAGCTCGGATTACGAGCTGAGGCGTAAGGGAAGGCGCAAGCCAACCTCTAGAGGTTCGCATGGTCGCCGCCAAAGCTCGGCGCCGGCTGCTCCGCAATCGTTGCCGCAGCGTCTTATCGGTATCGTGAGCGAGGCTTTCTCGGATAAACGCACGCGCATGATAGCCATCGCCGTCGTGCTCATCGTGTTGGCGCTTGTGATTGTTGCCAGCTTGCTTTTGAGCTCTGCGGGCAACCGAAACGCCGGGATCTTGGACGTGACGGGCACTAACTCCGAGAGCTCGACTACGGAGACGAGTACAGATTCCAAGACAGGCGCTGCAGTGGCAACCGTCACCACAGCCAACGGCAATCCTGTTGTCGTATCTGTGGATGTGGCGCAGGGCAAGACCTCGCTTATTAGCGTTACCTATGACGACGACAAAGCCTTTGACGGCACTGCGGTGGGCCCTTGGCATCGTGATTTCCAGGTGACCAAGTCCTTTAGCGCGACCTTTGGAACGCCATCTGCGGTAACCGTCACAGAAAACGGCACGACTATAGACATCCCCACAACCCAAGATGGGTCGGGAAGCCTCGAGATAAACGTCCAGGCCTCAGGTCTGGCATCAAAAGACTAGAAGCGTTTGACCACAAGAGAGAAAGGAGAGCCACAATGGCTAAAGACAGCAGCTTTGACGTCGTGTCCGAATGCGACATGCAGGAGGTGGACAACGCCTACCAGCAGGCGAGCAAGGCGCTCACCCAGCGCTACGACCTCAAGGATTCTGGCTCCAAGATCGACTTCGACAAGTCCAATAAGACCTTTACGGTGCATGCTCCCAGCGAGTTCATCAAAAACCAGGTCATCGACATCTTGAACACCCATCTGATCCGCCGTCTGGGCGAAGACGGCATGAAGTTTGTCAAATGGGGCAAAGATATCGAGGCCAGCGGCAATACCATCCGCTGCGTGGGCACTATCGCCCAGGGCCTAGACCAAGACACCGCCAAAAAGATCAACAAGGACATCAAAGACCAAAAGCTCAAGGTCAAAACGCAGATTGAGGGCGACAAGCTGCGCGTGAGCGCCCCCAAGCGCGACGATCTGCAAGCTGTGATCGCCTATCTGCGCAGCCAGGATTACGGCGTGCCCCTGCAGTACACCAACTATAGATAAGAGGAGCAAAACGCTTTTATGCCTTCTGGAAAAGACATCGCATTCATCACTTTGGGATGCGCAAAAAACGAGGTTGACTCAGACAAGATGCGCGCCCTGCTGCGCGCAGCGGGTTATTCGATCGTAGATGACCCGCAAGAGGCAGACCTCACTGTCATCAACACCTGCTCGTTTTTGGCCAGTGCCGTAGAAGAGGGCCTGGACACCATCTTTGCCGCCTTGGGGATGAAAGACGCCCCAGACGTCGAGCCCAACAAGGTGCTGGTGGCAGGTTGCATGCCATCTCGTTACGGGCAAGACCTCGAAGGCGAGCTTTCCGAGGTGGCCGGTTTTCTCCCTGCCGACCAAGAGGACAAAATCGTCGAGAAGGTCAATCAGATCTTGGGGTTGGACCTTGCGGTGTGCGGTGGCGCCATGCGCGATAACGCCGGCCCCAGCGCTTATGTCAAGATCTCTGACGGCTGCGACCGTTTTTGCTCGTATTGCATGATCCCCTATATCAGGGGTCGCTACCATAGCTTTACCTACGAAGCTATCAAAGAAGAGGTCGCCGAGCTGGTTGCGGGCGGCGTGCGCGAGGTCAACCTCATCGGCCAAGACACCGGCATTTGGGGTCACGACTTTGACGAGCCCAGCACGATTGCCAGCTTGCTTACCAGGTTGGCCGCGGAGTTTGAGGATACTTGGTTTAGGATCCTCTATATCCAGCCCGAGGGTATCAACGACACCTTGCTGGGTGTTATGCGCGACACTCCAAACGTCTGCAAGTACATAGACATCCCTTTGCAGCATGTGGACTCGCAGGTTTTGGCGCGTATGAACCGCAGCGGCAACCCCGCCCAGCTCATGGAGCTCATCAACCATGTCAGAGCCACGGTGCCGGGCATCATGGTGCGCACCACGCTCATGGCGGGATTCCCGGGAGAGACCCAAGAGCAGTTCGAGACGCTCGCAGACTTTGCCCAAGAGGCTTGCTTTGACTACGCTGGTGTCTTTGCCTACTCCCAAGAGGAGGGCTCTAAGGCGGCCGAGTTCGAGGACCAAGTAGACGAGGATATCCGCCTTGAGCGCGCGCAGCGCTTGCTTGATATCTGCGAGGCAAACGGTTTTGCCGCTACTGCCGGTCATATCGGCCAGGAAGAAGACTGCATCGTCGTGGGCTACGAGGAAACCGACAAAGGCCTTGAGGCCATCGCGCGTTGGCAAGGTCAGGCACCTGATGTCGACGGCACCGTCCATATCCCCATGCCCGATGGCGCTGCCTATGAGCTTGGGAGCAGCGTGCGCGTTTGCTTTGTGGACTCTTTTTGCTATGAGCTTGTGGGGCAGGACGTTAGATTTGAGGAGGAGCAAGCCTAGCTATGCAGCAGCACATCAAGGACAACTTCCTTACGCCTGCAAACGTCGTTACGCTTGTGCGCATCATCTTGATCCCGGTGTTTGTTGCCGTGCTGGTGTCTCCTTGGCCATCGCTTACATGGGATCTGCCGCTTTGGGAGTCGCTGCAACCTTGGATTGCAGCCGCGGTCTTTATCGCCATCTCTGCAACCGATGCTGTCGACGGCTATCTGGCTCGCTCGAGAAACCAAGTAACCGATTTTGGCAAGTTCCTCGACCCGCTTGCGGATAAGATCCTCGTCGCGGCAGCGCTGCTGGGTTTGGTCGAGATGCAGGTCCTGCCGTCGTGGATTGCGCTCATCATCTTGGCGAGGGAGTTCATAGTCTCCGGTCTGCGCATGCTTGCTGCAAGTCGCGGCATCGTGATTGCGGCTTCTTGGTATGGCAAGGTTAAAACCGTCTCGCAGATCGTGGCTATCGTTGCCTTTATCATCAAGGATACGGTGCAGCTTTACGCTTTGGGCGAGGTGTTTTCTGCCGGATTTAGCATCTTTGCCTGGATCGCGATGTTGTTTGCCGTGGTCATGACAATCATGTCGATGATCGACTACTTTATGAAGTCAAAGGATATCTTTGGCTACGAAGCTTAAGGGGCGGCGCGTCAGGCGCTTTGACGCTTGCTTGTGTTTGATTATCTGCATTGCAAACGGACGGGGGAGACCCCGTCCGTTTTTTGTTGCGATGTAGCAGCAAGTGATAGATGGCCTGCTTTGAGCGAGACAGGACATGCGCTTGCAGTTTGCGATGGGATTAAAGCTTTGACCGGGTATTTTCCAAAACCGTTCTTATGTTTTACGGACAAAAGACCAAAATCGTTCTGGCTGTTTGCGGCAAAAAGACCAAAACCATTCTGTGAAAATCCGGACTAGGCACCGGTTGGCCACGGATGGTTGGGGGTGGTTTTTACGAGTGTCCAAAAGCTATTGTCTTTGACGTGATAAGCCCGCTTGACTGCGAACAGGTGTTCGTCTATTGTGTACGAACACGGTAACGCGGTTTTGGTTTGAGAAATGGAGCAGGTATGGCCCGCAGTACTAACAACAAGAAACTCGATTACGAACTCGAAGGCGGCAACGTCGACGAGGCCCTCAAGCTCACGACCGCAGCCATAGAGAAGAAGTTTGGCAAGGGCTCTATCATGAAGCTGGGAGACGCCTCTGCTCTCGAGGTCGACGTCATCCCCACAGGCTCGCTTGCCCTTGATGCGGCTTTGGGTATCGGCGGCGTCCCCAAGGGCCGCATCATAGAGATCTACGGCCCAGAATCCAGCGGCAAGACGACGCTTGCCCTGCAGATCTTGGCACAATCACAGGCGCAAGGCGGCAAGGTCGCCTTTATCGACGCAGAGCATGCGCTTGATCCTGTGTATGCGGCAAAGCTCGGCGTCGATATCGACGAGCTGCTTATCTCGCAGCCAGATACGGGCGAGGAGGGCTTGGAGATCTGCGACATGCTCGTCAGGTCCAATGCCATCGACTGCGTCATCGTAGACTCCGTTGCCGCTTTGGTCCCCAGGGCAGAGATCGAAGGAGAGATCGGCGATACCTCCGTTGGCTTGCAGGCAAGGCTTATGAGCCAGGCTATGCGCAAGCTTGCGGGCTCTTTGTCCAAATCAAAGACAACCTGCATCTTCATCAACCAGCTGCGTGAGAAGATCGGCGTCATGTTTGGCAACCCAGAGACCACAACCGGCGGCCGCGCCCTTAAGTTCTACTCCTCTGTGCGCATGGACATCAGGAGAATCGACACCATCAAAGAAAAAAACGAGGCGATCGGCAACCGCGTGCGCGTGAAGGTCGTCAAGAACAAGTGCGCCGCTCCTTTCCGCCAGGCTGAGTTCGATCTCATGTACGGTGAGGGCATCTCGCGCGAGGGTAACATCTTGGACATGGCAGTAGACGAGGGCATCGTAACAAAGAGCGGTGCTTGGTACACCTATGATCAAGAGCGTCTGGGTCAAGGCCGTGAGGCTGCAAAAGAGACGCTGCGTACCAACCCCGCCTTGCGCGATGAGATCGAGACCAAAGTGCGTGTGGCCATTGGCCTTATCCCTGCGCCAGAAGAAGAACTGCAGGCAGCGCCAGATATCCAGATCGACGACGATTTGCCAATCTCTTTCGAGGTGGCAGAGTAAGCCATGAAACTCAACTTGACCCAAGGCGGCAAGCAGGTAGATATAGCCAAGCTCTTTGAGGGTATGGACGTACAACAAGAGAGGCCGAGCTTCTCTAGCGCAGACCATAGCAAGGCTATGGATAAGATCGCCGCCTTGGTCAAGGTGAGAGAACGCACTCCAAACGAGTGCTTGGCACGTCTTGCGCAGGCTGGCTTTGAAGATGACATCGCCCGACATGCTGTTGAGCGCGCGGTGGAATGCGGCCTTGTAGACGAGCAGCGCTATGCCGCGGCTTTGGTCAAAGGCAAGGTCAACCAAGGTTGGGGCAGACGCAAGATCATGATGCGTCTTGAAGCAGATGGCGTTGGTGCCGCTGCGATAGAAGCTTGCAGCGATTTGTTCCCAGACACTCAACTCGAGTACGAGCGTGCTATGCATGAGCTGGGCAAGAAAAGCGTGCGCTCCAAAAACCCGCGGGCAACCTTGGTGAGGCGCCTTATCCAAAAGGGATACGGGCAAGACCTTGCTGTGAGGGCTGTAGATGATTTTATGTCCCAAGCCGCTCAGTGATTATCTTTTGGTGTGATACTATAGAGAACGGTTTCATCTGTTCCACGCTTGTGCGTGTTTTTATTTACTGTTTCAAGGCTATTTTGAAAAGGGCTGATCGCGTCCTGCCTTACGACGTAATTGCATAGTGCCATGCCACCTCTACCAAGACTGTGCTTGGCGTGTAGCTTGGTGTAGATGATGCCGGATGTTCAGTCCGGCATTTTTGCTATCTGGACATCTCCTCAACAGAATAAAAACAACTTAAGAAGACGTACGTTCAAAGAGAGAGAAGAGGAGGTAGCAGGACATGACACTTGGAATCGTCCCCGTGATCGTCATCTGCATCGTCGTTGCAGCTGCGTGTCTTGGTATCGGCTACGCCTTGAGCAACTCCCGTGTGGCCAACGAGGCCAACGGCAGGATTGCAGAGGCAAACAAGAAACTGGCAGAGGCAGACAAGAAGATTTCCGATGCCAATTCCGAGGCAGAAAACATCAAGCGCTCTGCCGCGCTCGTCGCAAAGGACGAGGCGCTTGAGATCAAGCATCGTGCAGAAGAAGAGGCCCGTGAGCAAAACCGCACTATCAAGGCCCGCGAGGACCGTCTGAGCAGCCGCGAGGAGTCTTGCGACCGCAGGGTTGAGTCGCTTGATGCCCGCGAGAAGCAGTTGAGCAGCCAGGCAGCCAATATCGACAAAGACCGCGACCGCTTGGACAGCATGCTCGACGAGGCAGACCAGCGCCTTTGCGAGGTTGCTGCCATGAGCCGCGATGAAGCCCGCGAGGCCCTTCTCAACGACGTCAAAGACGATGTCACGCGCAAGTCTGCTCAGATCATCAGAGACGCAGAGTCCCAGGTAAGGGCGGAGTGCGACCGCAAGTCCCGTGAGATCTTGTCTGTTGCCATCCAGCGCATGGCTGCAGATTACACTGCAGAGCGCACCGTGACCTCGGTCAATATCCCGTCTGACGATGTCAAGGGCCGCATCATCGGCCGCGAGGGCCGCAACATCCGCTCCTTCGAGCAGATCACCGGCGTCAACTTGATCATCGACGACACGCCCGAGACCGTGACCTTGTCTTGCTTTGACCCCGTGCGTCGCGAGACTGCCCGCATCACGCTTGAGAATCTCATCGCAGACGGCCGCATCCATCCCGCCCGCATCGAGGAGATGTTCAAGAAGGCTGCGGCTTTTGTCGAGCAGCAGGTTCAAGAAGCTGGTGAGCAGGCAACGTTTGACATGGGTATCCATGATCTGCACCCAGAGCTCGTAAAGACCCTTGGTCGTCTCAAGTACCGCACCTCTTACGGTCAAAACGTGCTTCAGCATTCACTCGAGGTCGCAACCTTGGCAGGCGCTATGGCATCCGAGCTTGGCCTCGACCCGGTGAGCGCCAAGCGTGCGGGTTTGCTGCATGACCTTGGCAAAGCCGTCGACCATGAGGTCGAGGGCTCCCATGCGGTCATCGGCGCAGACCTTGCCCGCCGCTACAAGGAAAACCCGGCCATCGTCCATGCTATCGAGGCTCACCATGCCGATGTCGAGCCCTCCACCGTGCTTGCCGTTCTCATTCAGGCTGCAGACGCCGTGAGCGCAGCCCGTCCGGGCGCACGTCGTGAAAGCTACGAGAACTACATTAAGCGCTTGGAGAAGCTCGAGGCTATCGCCAACTCGCATGACGGTGTCGAGAAGACCTTTGCTATGCAGGCTGGCCGCGAGGTTCGCGTCATGGTTCAGCCCGATAAGATCGACGATGCCAAAGCCACTGTTTTGGCGCATGATATCGCCAAGCAGATCGAAGACGAGATGGAATATCCCGGCCAGATTCATGTCGTTGTTATCCGCGAGTCCCGTGCAGAGGGTCTTGCCAAATAGCCTTTTGCAAGCCTGCAGCGTGTTTGCAAATGCAAGGGGAGCAGCTAAGAGCTGCTCCCTTTTTTGTTGCCGTTGCAACTTATAATGTCGATACCAGTGCATGCTGTCGTGCGGTGTTATGCCGCATGCAAACCGCGCAAACGTCCAACCATACGAGGAAGACATCGATGAACCAAAGCCTTGCAGATTTTGTCCATGCGGTCTCTGGCGACACCCATCTTACCGTCGAGGAAAACCTCGGGGATGGCTTTGTGCGCCTTAAAACGGCTGAAGCCGAGCGCCGTCAGGCAAAGCATGATATCAGGTCGGTAGAAGACATCGTCGTCGAGATGCTGCGCAACAGCCGTGACGCCCACGCGCGAAACATCTACCTTGCTGTCTCAAGAGAGGGCAATATCAAGACGCTTGTCTTTATCGACGACGGCGACGGCGTCCCCCTGAGTTTGCAAGAGCGCATCTTCGAGCCCCGTGTTACCTCCAAGCTGGAAACCATGGTCATGGACAAGTGGGGCGTGCACGGTCGCGGCATGGCGCTTTACTCGATCAAAAGCAACACTAACAGCGCTGTCGTGGCGGCTGGCGATGCGGGTCTTGGCTCGAGCTTCAAAGTCGAAGTCGACCTCAACGAACTGCCAGAGAAAGCAGACCAGTCCACTTACCCCAAGCTCGTGCGCGGCGAGGACGAGTCTTTGGTCGTGTCTACGGGGCCGCATAACATCGTCCGCAACATAGTCGAGTTCTCTTTGGAACACCGCGACAAGGTCAACGTGTACTACGGGTCTCCCACAGATATCGTGGCACGTCTGTACGTAGACGGTCAAAAGCGCCTCTCTGACGACCAGCTCCTCTTTTGCGATGACGTCGACGACCTGCCTGTTGCCTTGCGCCCCGCTGCTTGCGCGGATGCCTTGGAGCTTGCCGAGGTATGCAGGTCTGTCGCCTTGCCGGTGTCCGAGCGCACGGCCCACAGGATCATCGCCGGGCAGATCACCCCAGCTAAAAACCCGCTTGCAAGCATCGTGCCGCAAAAGGGCAAAGACGCAAAGATCGATCTCTATGCAGATCGACGCGGCCTCAAGATCGCTAAAGAGGATCTCCAGGCTTTTAGCGACGCATCGCAAAGGACCTTTGAGGCCTTGGCTCAGCGCTACTATCTTAAACTCAAGGGGGATCCCAAAGTCAGCGTTGGAAAAGACACGATTACAGTGAAATTCCACATCGATAAAGGCTGATTGGGACTAGACTAACTGGACTCAAGTCAAGCCCTAGGGCTTTTAAACGCAGCAAACCAAAGAAGGTAATCGTAGATGAGACAAAGCTCGCACATCCTCAAAAACATCTGCTCGATCGCTGCCGCTGGCGCTTTGGCCGCAAGCCTCGTGCCAGCTGCTGCAGTAAGCGCGTATGCACAGGAGGCAGATACCGCTCAAGGTGCAACAGACGCAGGCTCGACTGGTGCCGAGCAGAGTGGCGATAACTCGTCGCAAGCTTCCGAAAGCAAAGCAGACGGCAATGCAAGCGACAACGCGACCGAGAACACAACCGATGGCACAGGTGGTGATACTGCTGGCGATGCGACCGATGGCGATGAGTCCGGTGATGGCGGTTCTGACGTCGACCCGACACCGGCACCCGATGTCGACAAGCTCTCTTCCAAGGTAAAGCCCTACATAAGCGTCTCGTATGCTTACAGCCACGCCGCAAACACAAGCCAGAGCTGGAAGACGGC
>CAVAPV010000008.1:0-53394 GCA_963590525.1 Agathobacter rectalis | reverse complement strand
GATCTCATGCGCGGCCCCATCCAAGTAGACGCCGCCTCCGCGCACCGTAGCTACGTTGCGCGTGATAGTAGTGCCCCGCTCAAAAACGCAAGAGCCCAAACCCCAGATAGCGCCGCCGGTGCGTGCGTTGTTGTAGCTGAGGGTCATGCCAGAAAACAGCGGAGGCGTATCGGAGTCGAGGTCGTTTTGAGCCTTGTTGATGTAGTAGATAACGCCGCCATCGCTCAAAGCGGTGTTGTAGCTAAACGTGCCCGTGCCGTCCTCAGAGCCAAACTTGATGCCGGCATTTGCTGCGTACAGGACGGCTCCCTTGGATGCGACGTTCTCTTTGGCAGAGCTCTTCTTGTTGAACCAGACCTCCATGGCGTTGCCCTTGCTGTAGAACGCGCCGCCCTGTTGGGCCTTGCTTGCGTTAACAGTTGAGTTCTCCGCCTTGAAGGCAAGCTCCGAGGCGTTGTAGATGCAGCCACCGTAATTGGTCGCCATGTTGCCGTTCATCTGAGAATCCACCAGGCTGATAGAGGAAGGATCGTCAAACAAAGTCCAATCCACGCACACAGCGCCGCCGTTGTCGTTGGAGTAGTTGTCATTCATCTTGGAACCGCTGGCCAACTTGATGTCTACCGTGTCATGCGCATAGATAGCGCCGCCCTCGCTCGAAGCCCTGTTATTGGAGATGCTGGCTTGGACAAAAGAGACAGTGCTGCTATCGGCCAAGTACATGGCGCCGCCGCGCTCAAAAGCCTTGTTGCCATCGATCGTGCACTCTTTGCCAACGTAGAAAAACGTCCCGTCGCCAAAGTTGTAGATGGCTCCGCCGCCTTGAGTTGCCTTGTTGTCATTGAGCGCAGAACCGCCGTAGAGGCTCACGCTGCCGGCGCGGCCGTCGCAGGCGATGGCTCCACCGCACCACTGGGCGCTATTGCCAGAGATAGTGGACTTGTCGTAGAGCTCGATGACGGTGTTTGCGTCGTTAACATCCACGCCGCCGCCGTTGTACCCAGACGCGTTGCCATCGATCTTGGATGCGCCTTTGAGCGTGAGCGTAGCCACGTCGTTGAGATAGATGCCGGCGCCGCTGCCCTTCGAGCTGTTATTGCTCACAGATGATGCGCCGTCAAGAACAAAGGACGTGTCGTCGTAGTTGTCGTAGATACCGCCGCCGCAGTAGTGTGCGCTGTTGCTGTCGACCTTGGCCCCACCGGTTAAGCTGACGCTGCCCCTCTTGCCGTTGTGGTAGATGCCACCGCCGTTTTCGCCATAGGAGCTGTTGCCGCTTACAGAGGAGTTGTCGATATTAAGCGTGACGTCGTTGCCGTCGACGTAGATGCCGCCGCCATCGCTTACCGCAAGGTTGTTGTCCACAGCGCTGCCATTTTTGAGGTTGACGGTGCACTTGTTGCCATCGACGTAGATACCGCCGCCCTCGCTTTCTGCATGGTTGCAGACGATCTTGGAGTTGTTGAGCTCCAGCAGGGAGCTGTCGTCATGCATGTAGATTGCGCCGCCAGAGCCGGTGAGAAGCCAGTACTTGTCCATGACGTTGCCCGCCAAGGTGACATCGTTGAGATAGACCTTGGAGTTAGCACCAGCCATGGAGATACAACCGGCGTCGTCGCTTTTGTCGTCTGCGCCGCCGGTGATAAGGCCGCCGTTGATGACGTCTTTGCCATCGGAGGCAAGCGACCAAAAACGCCCGCCGTCAGAAAGTGTGCCCGCGTGCTGAGTTGCGCGCGAGGCGTCGTCAGAGCCGCCGTTGATGGTGAGGGTGGCGCGGCTGTAGACATAAAACGCGCAGCCGCCGGTAACGCCGTACCAAGGGTCGTCGCTTTTGGAGCCTGCCTGCCCAACGTCGATCATATGGCCGTTGAGGTTGAACTCGTAGTTGGAGTCGGTGTAGATGCCGATGCGGCCGTAGTCCTTGATGTTCCAATCGGCCTCAACATTGACGATGACCTTTGTCACCAGGGAGTTCTTGGCAAGGGTATCGGCGTCGTCTAAAAGCTCCTTAACGTTGCTGTAAGACCTAGACACACCGCTGTCAACGCCGCGTGTCTCGGCAGACAAAGTGCCGATGGTATCCGCAAACGCGCTGGCCGGGGTTGCAAACGCCGCAGTTGCCGTAACAGCAGCAACAGCTAGCGCAAGCGCCAGGCCCTTGCGTGGCAACCTGTTGAGAAAACGATTCTTCATCGAGGGGCTCCTTCCCAAGCGCTCCCACCGTGAGATGCGCATCCTCTAATTTTAGCCCCTCGCGGCGCGCCAGATGGCGCCGCCACCGTTAAGTGTGCGATATATCTGCAGCGCCTGCAGCTGCGGCTGCAGCTTGACGCGTGCGGGCAAGCTCGAGGCCCTTTTGCACGAAGCCGCCGCCAAAGCGCTGGCGGATCTTATAGGCATAGCGCGTCGAGCCGTCCTCGAACTTGAGATACTGGCGCTCCAAGCAATCCATGACGTCTTGGCCTGCGCCGATGCTGCGATAGAAGTCCATCATGATGTTGATGGTGTTGCGTGCAGCGCGTGCAACGGTAAATATCTCGCCGTCAGGGGCGACGATCTTAACTGTCTTGAGGTCAAAGCGGCTGGCGTTCTTGAAGTTTTGCACGGCTTGCACTTGCGCCTTCTTGTCCAACGCGCAAGCGGGCTTTGAGGCAAGCCACACCAAGAAGAGCTGGGCAAAGAAGACATCATCGTAAGCCACACCCGCCGCATACAGCGGGTTAAGATCGAACATCCTCAGCTCGATATGGCTTATGTTGCCCGCTCGCATGCCCTCCAAGCCATAGGCGCCGCGCGGCTTGATGCGGATGGGATAGTAAAGCTCGCTGGGATACTTGATGAGGCCTTCGTCTATGTAGCGCTGGATGCTTTGCGCATATGCCTCAACGCTGGTGTAATCGAGCACCGGCGTGAAGAAGTTCCAGTAGCCAAGCTCGCTGTTGCGCGGCGAGGCAAACCCCATAAAGAGGTCGCCGCCGGTCTTCTTTTTCTCGGCAAAAGAGGAGTCCATCAGCGGGCTTGCCGCCGTGACAGCCGTCATGAGCCAGCCGTATGCCACGCAGCGCTCTGCCAGCTCCAGATAGAGGCGGTCTTTGTAGGCGTCAAAGTCATCCTGCCCGCTCGCTGCAAAATCCGCCTCGAGCAGCTCTTGGGCAAACGAGTAGTTGAAGTGAATCCCGCTAAAGGTCATCTTGTAGCGGCCGTAGCGGTCGTCGAGGTAATTGCGATAAGCGGTCTTGGAGGCCTCATCGCCCTCAAACTGGGCAACGGGGATATCCACGGCGCTGCGGATATACGGCGGGTTAGAAAACGGCCATAAAAGCTCGCCTTGACTTGCCAGCTTTTGCTGGATGATGCCGTCGTAGTGCTCCAAGCAGGCCACTGCGTCTGCAGCGCTATCCACAACCGGCGTGTTTATCTCGATCTGGTTCTCGCTAAAATCGCGCACGATATGGGCGTCGCCGGGAAACGGATGCGGGGTCTGGGCAAGATAGCCGTCAGGCGTGATGCGTAGGCTCTCGCGTTCGAGGCCAAAGCTGCCCTTGAGCAGATGCTCCCTTACCTGAGGGTCTTTTACATGCAGCATGCGCGCTCCTTGCCGCGGGGCGCGCCAAAGCGGCATGCCCGCAAGATAACCGTATGTTCGTGGCAAGAATAATAGATCTGCACTGGCAACCTACCTAGTTACAGGTTTATTTCCCAATCCGTTGCCAAAGAGCCGGCGAGAAGGCGCGAGGCGTGGCCGACGCGAGGCGGGCTTGCAACGGCGTCTTGCGCTATGTTGCCGCGCCCGCCATCGCTGCGCCGTGGTGCTCTGCCACCCCTGTCACTACAGCACAGCCGATGATCGACCATCACGGCAGCCGCACAGCGCACTCATGCCTTAAAATGGCCTGTTAGCGCACGATAGCACGTTGCTCTGCATCGTCGCGCACATCGCGCCCGCCACAACGCTGCACGTGCGGCTAGCAGGCGCCCCTATGCACCGCTTGAAAGGCTTTGAGATGGCAACACTGGGATACGAGCTGTGTCTGATCATATCGGTCATGACGCTGATAGGCGTCGCCGCGCGCAATTATGAGAACATCAACATCCACGCCTGCGTGATCATGGTCTTGATCCCGCTGGTGGTTCTGGGTTACTGGCTCAAGTCCAAGGTGACAACGCCCGAGGCAGCCGAGATGGCGATGTGCTTTATCTACCTGGACTCGACGGCCATGATCATGGTCACCATCTTTGCGATGCTGCACTCGTTCGGATTCAAGGTAAGACCTTGGGTCAAGGTAGTGGGCTACGGCATCGCCTTCATCCATGCGCTGGCGGTATGGGTCTCCTACGGCACGGGGATGTACTACGCCGCCTTTGACGTGACGCAAACAGCCATGGGCAGCGTGAGCAAAGCGACAGACGGCCCGCTCAAGGGCTTTCACAGCGTCTACCTGGCCTTGGTGATCTTGGCCATCGTGGGCGTGCTCATCTACGCGCATTTCAAGAAGGGCACCCACTCGCGCCGCATGCTCTACAACTACTCCGTTGTGGCGGTGGCCCTGGTGGCGGTTTACGCCGTGGAGACGATCTTAAACGTAGACTTCACCTTGCTGCCCTATCTCTACACGCTATGCGACATCGGCATCGCCTTGTCTTACGACCGCATGCACATGCACGACATATCCTGCATCTTGTCTCAACAGCAAAAATACGCCGGCAACCGCGGCTTTATCGTCTTAGGGTGCGACAAGCGCTTCTTGAGCTGCAACAACCTGGCCTACGAGCTCATGCCGTTTCTCAAGACCCAGGTGGTGGACGAGAAACCGCCGGTCAACGAGCCTCTTTTTGACGAGATGATCGACAACTACCTGACAGACGGCACTACCACAAAGAAGTACCAGGTCGACGATCGCACTTACGTGTGCGAGGTGTCCGAGATATCCATGCGCAAAGACGGCAAGAAGCAGGGGTATCTGTTCGATTTGCGCGATGCGACGCAAGAGCAAAAGGTCATCGACGTCATGACCTCGTATAACGAGACCCTCAACGCAGAGGTCGAGCAAAAGACCAACATGATCATCGACATGCAGCGCAAGATCACCGTTGGCATGGCAAACATCATCGAGAACCGAGACAACAACACCGGCGGTCACGTCAAGCGTACGAGCGATGTGATCGCCATCCTCATCGACGAGGTGGTTGCGCAAGGCTATGCCGATATCGACGAGCAGTTTGCAACCGACATCGTGAGGTCGGCGCCGCTGCATGACCTGGGCAAGATATCCATCGACTCCAACATCTTGTGCAAGCCAGGCAGGCTTACCGACGAGGAGTTTCAGATCATGAAGTCGCATGCCGTCAAAAGCGGCGAGATGGTGCATCTGCTTTTGGAGGGCGTGGAGTACGAGCACTTTGTGAAAACGGCATATAACATCGCCCGCCATCATCACGAGCGTTGGGACGGGCGCGGCTACCCCGACGGGCTTGCGGGGGCAGACATCCCCGTGGAGGCGCGCATCATGGCCGTAGCCGATGTCTACGACGCGCTGGTGAGCAAGCGCTGCTACAAAGAGCCCATGAGCTTTGACAAGGCGCGCCAGGTCATGCTGGAGGGCATGGGTTCGCAGTTTGACCCGGGCTTGAGGAGCGTTTTCATGGCCTGCTGCGGCAAGCTGGAATGCTACTACGACAGGACCTAAGGGCGCGGCTGTGGCTGTCGCAGCGCAACCATCAGCTGATTGCGCCCGCGCATAACAAGCCGTTTTAAAAAAGTTGCGGAACTCTTCCCGGGGCGGCAAGCTGGCAAACATATATAATAGAAATCTATTAGAAACGAGGTTGCCATGTCTGGTGTTGTGTCGCTCTACCTTAGAGACTCCGTGTTGGAAAAACTCGATGCAGAGGTCGAGCGCCGTGCACGCAAAGACATTGCAGCTGGGCGTAGCGGCAGACAGATAACAAGCCGCTCCAGCCTTATCGCCGAGTTGATTGAAGAGCATTGCTCTTGTGCCCAGCTCACCAAGGAGCGCATCATCTACTGCGTGGTAAAGCTGGCAGAGGAATACGGGGCAAAACGTGTTTCTCTCTTTGGGTCTTGGGCGCGTGGCGAGCAATCTGCAGACAGCGACGTCGACCTTCTGGTTGAAAAAGGCGCAATGAAAGGCACAAAGGTCTTCGACTTTCAACACCAGCTTGAAAAGGAACTCGGCTGCAAGGTGGATGTTGTGACAACTGCCGGCGCATCCGAGCGCCTCTTGGCCAAGATCAAAGAGGACGAGGAGCTGCTTTACGATGCTGCAAGCTGATAGGGATGCAGAGCAGAGCTGCGGTCAATGACGAGATCAGCCTCCTAGCAACGCTGTTTAGCGCAAGCTTTGTGGTGTTGCGCATCAAAAAGTACGCGAAGTAGGCACTTCAAACAGAACTCGACAAGTAGCAAGCTGTTTTGCGTTGCAAACCCGCAGGTCACAGGGTTGCGATTTTTAGCTTACTTGGCAAAACACAAAGCAAGTGCCTACTTCGCGTACTTTTTGTCAGGAGCTTGCTCACGCACTCTTGCTTCGTTCGGGAAATTAGGGAGGAATTGGAAAGAAAAAGGTCACAGGCGATAACCTCGTGACCTGCAGTTTTATGGCGCGCCAGGCAGGATTCGAACCCGCGGCCGCCGGATTAGAAGTCCGATGCTCTATCCAACTGAGCTACTGGCGCGTGAGGACAGATTATAGCACCACGTACCTTGCGCGCCTTAACGCATTCAACAACGCTTTAAAGAGAGGCTTCGCATGCCGCGTATGATCTGAGAGCTAAAAACGTCCTGTCTTTTTTACTCAGAAAAGTTGACTCAAAAAAGTTGAGTAAAAATATAGCATTTTAGGAGCCTCTTTTCGAGAAACCCGCATGCCGTTGCAACCTACGCGGGCGAGCAATGCTCGCCCCTACGAGCACCTGCGTGTCAATATCCCTCGCGGCAAGATTCCACGACTTCGCGGCCTTACAGCCGTTGCGATCTCCTATGCTTCCCACGCGTTGAATATGTGCGTTTGGCAACCACCGTCCATCCCAGCGCAACACGAGGGGTATTATCGTGGGCACGTCAAACCAAAGGAGAGCTATGGAATCCACTTTGAGGAGAACCTGGGCAGAGGTAGACCTCGACGCCTTGGACCACAACTACAAGACCCTGCGCGACCGCATAGGCAGCAAGGTCAAGTTCCTCGGAGTGGTAAAGGCCGACGCCTACGGTCACGGCTCGGTCCAAGTGGCCACCCGCCTGCAAACGCTAGGTGCAGATTACCTGGCCGTAAGCAGCCTGGACGAAGCCATGGAGCTGCGCACCAACGGCATCGGCATGCCTATACTCATCTTGGGCCACACCCCCAAAGACCAGGTCAAAAATCTTATCGACTACAAGATCACCCAAGCCGTCTCCTGCAAAGCCAAAGCCGAGGCGTTCTCGGCCGAGGCGCGCCGTCTCAACGCCACCCTCAAGGTTCACATCAAGGCAGACACCGGCATGTCGCGCTTGGGTTTCTTGTGCGATGGGGACTTCTTTGAAAGCGGAGTGGACGGCATCGTCGACGCCTGCAAGCTGCCCGGCTTGGATGTCGAAGGCATCTTCACGCACTTTGCCGTATCCGATGAGGAGGGCCCAGATTACGACGCCTACACCGCCCATCAGTTTGAGCTCTTTACCCAGCTCATAGAGCAAGTGGAATCCCGCTGGGGCAAGCGCTTTGCCATCCGCCACTGCGCGAACACCGGCGCCGTTGCCCGGTTCCCGCAAACCTATCTGGACATGGTGCGCCCCGGCCTTTTGCTCTACGGCTACGGCAGCTACGCCAAACAGCTGGGCCTCAAGCCCGTCATGTCGCTCAAAAGCGCCGTGCAGACCATCAAGATCTACCCAGCCGGCACCAAGGTGAGCTACGGCGGTATCTACGTTACCACCAAGAAAACGCGCATGGGCGTTTTGCCCTACGGCTACGCCGACGGCTTCTTGCGTTGCGGCTCCAACAAATACACCGTCATGACATCGCAAGGCCCCGCCCAGCAATGCGGCAAGATCTGCATGGACATGTCGATGATCGACCTCACCGATAAGCCCGGTGTCGACGTGGGCAGCGAGGTCGAGATCTGGGGCAACTCCAACCCCATCGAGCAAGTCGCCCAGGCTGCAGACACCATCCCCTACGAGCTCACCTGCGCCGTGAGCAAGCGCGTGCCTCGTTACTACCTGCAAGGCGGCGAGGTTGTGGAAAAGGAGCTGCTGCTGCGCTTCTAGCAGGCTTGCCTCGAGCCGCGGCGGGCGAGTATCGGCCGTGATACTTCTAGCAGAGCGGCAACTGACGTCAGCGGCCCCAACTGCTGCACTCAGCGCCGCTGTTAATCGGCGTCACCTGACGCCGCAGGATCAAAGTCCCAGACGGTATAGCGCTCGGGCGTGCCATGCTGTGGGATGCCATGCACGCGATGAACCCAGGCGCGCCGCGTAATCGTCCAACCAGCGCGCTCCTCAAGAAGATCGCCCGTATGCGTGTCACTCAGATAATAAACGCGCACCGGACGTGTGGCCTCGCGCTCGAGCTTGGCCACAAAGCGCTCAAACGCCGCAGGGTCAAACGGCCGCCACATGAAGAAATGCGTGAAGCGGGCAAAATCGATAAGAAACACGTCGCTGCAGATGACCTCGACGTTGCTATAGCGAGCTGCCCAAGCCGCCGCACGCTGCGCGACAGGCGGGTTTATCTCTGCACCTACGATCTTTCCGGGAAACCCAGCATCCACGAGATACGCCAGCGGGCGCCCCAAACCGCAACCCACGTCCAAGATCACATCGTTGACATCAAAGCGTTCCTTGCCCAAGACAGCGTCCAAGGTCCCGTACGGGGTATGGATGGTGTCGATCGCACCATGGCTTTGCGCAAAGGGAGACACGATGTTCTCCTCAAGCGACACGCCGGCGATGCGCTTGTCGCGGGCGATATCGGCCGCCGTTCTCAAGCTGTGGAGTTGGCGATCCAGCCACATCTGCAGCTTGCGCCCCAAAGTACGCTTGGACGCGCTGCGAAGGCGCGCGTGTTCCATCTCGTCTTTTGCATGATCAGTCATGCAAGCAAGTGTAATCCTGTGAGGTACATCTAGCGGCGCGCGCTTGCTGATGAGTCGCAAACGCCTGCAATTACGGCGCAGCAGTCCCACGCACGCACCCCGTAAACGCAACGACGCCGCCCCGGTTACCCAAGACGGCGTCTTAAAAAGAAGCTGCTCGCGTTATCCACTAAAGCCTAAAGCTCAAACCCCGATGCCGGCAGGCCTTAGCACTCGCCATGCTTGTGGCCGTGATGACCATGGTGGCCGTGGTGGCCGCAGTGCATGGGGGCATGCTTGCGTCCATGGCCGTGCTTGAAGGCGCGGCGCTTCTTGCCGCTAACGCCCATGCCCTTGATGTTGATGATGATCTTGTCGCAGATGGCGTTGAACTCCTGGATCTCCTCATCGGTGAGACCGTCGAGAACCTTGGCGGCAACAGCTTTGTCGGCCTCGATGCGCTTGGCGGCAACAGCCTTGCCGTCGTCGGTGAGGGCGACGGTATAGGTCTTCTTATCCTCATGATCGCCGATGACCACGAGACCCTTGCGCATAGCCTTCTTGACGATGGTCTTCACGCCCTTGCGGCCCATGCCCAAGATATCGACGAGCTCACGCTGGGTAAGGGTGCCATCGGCCTTGTGCAGGGCGATAACCAGCGCACCAACGCCGTTCTTGAAGCTCTTGGGGCCAAACTTATGAAACGCCAAGTTGGTAAGATCGCTCGTCTTCTTGAGCTTGGCGATGGTCTTCTGCATCTTTGCCATTTCTTTCTCCTCTTTATCTGATTTTATGATTATCACGATTTTAGATTAATCCATTTTTCTGATAAAGGCAAGAGGGTGTGATTGTCTATCTCGAGGATAGAGCCACACAATGACCAATAGGGATGAGTCGTAATGAAACGAAATGCAAAAGCCGTGGCGCCGACCACGGCAAAGTAGCAGCGCTACTACATGCCGCATATGTTGCCTGCCAGAAGAACAAGCAACTCATAACCAATGACGCCACTCTTAAAACCGCCGTCGATTTACCCTCTTTATCCATGCACAAACTGCGCCATGAGCTGCACAAAGAGCCCTCTGCAGCCGTATCATAGAAACTTAGCAAGCAGTAAACCAAAAGGGAGGTTTCCTGTATGAAAATGAGTCTGCTCGCCTCACGCGCAAAGAAGGCGTTTGCATTAGCGGCAGTGACCGCAGCCGTTGCGGCTTCTGCAGTATTGGCCCTGCCAAGCGCGGCTCTGGCAGACAACGATGCCGGCGAGGTCATTTACTACCCCTCAAAAGATGCGATACCACATCCGGTGCTCAACACCGGCAGCAGCATGAAATCGCTGCTCGACACGGCGCTCAACTATGCCAAGAGCAGCTACAAGGTAGTCATCTCGCTTAATCGCGACTGGAACACCAGAAACTACGGGAGCATCGACATCCCCAGCAACGCCAACGTCGAGTTTCGCCTCAACGGCCACATGCTCGACCGCGACATAGCCGATAGCACCTATTACGGCTCGGGCAACGGCGAGGTCTTCTTTGTGTACGGCAATGCCACGCTCTTGATCGACGGCGGCGGCATGAGCTACTACCACAAGGGAAAACTCTGCAACGGCGGCAAGTTTTGGGAAAGCGACCCCAACGGGAGCGACCTTATCTTTGGCGGCTTGGTAGCCGGCGGCGCCAACGACAGCAACAAAGCTGCTGGCGGCATCACCGTCGAGGGAGACAACACCAAGATCTGCCTCAAGAACGTGACTCTTGCCGGCAACGTGTCCGACACGTTCATGGGTTCGCGCGGTGACGGAGGCGGCATCTACATACGCGGCGATGGCAACTCTTTGGAGCTTGATAACGCCAAGATCATCTACAACCGCGCCGAGCACAGCGGCGGCGGCATCTACGTACAAGGCAAGAACACAACCATCACCGCAACGAACAGCTCTATAAGCAGCAACTCTGCGGCGTTTTCGGGCGGCGGAATCGACCAGCACGGCAAAGGCGGCACCGTTACGCTTGTCAACACCAGGGTCAACAACAATGACACCCAGTGCTCTGGCGCCGGAATCTACGACGAGGAAGACGGTACCATCTTCAACCTTGAGAACTCGACTGTTTCCAACAACACCAACACCGGCGACTGGGTGATAGTAGGCCCCGAGAAGCGAGGCAATGCCGGCGGCATCTACCTAGACGACGTCGCGACGCTCAACCTAACCAAGGGTTCCAAGATCAGCGGCAACCGCTCCTATATCAACGCCGGCGTCTACATGGACGAAGAAGACTCCGTTTTGACCATGGACGACGGCAGCGCGATCGAGAACAACGTCGCCGAGGGCCAAGGCGGCGGCGTAACCATCTACGGGGACCGCTTCAACATCGTCCTCAAAGGCGGCTCCAAGATCAGCGGCAACTCCGCCGGCGGAGATGGCGGCGGTATCTCTGTCAGGGCTGGCGGTTGGCTTCCCTCCAGGGAGATCTTGAGGATCACGCTGGACGAGGGCAGCTCCATCTGCAACAACAGCGCCGCAAAAAGCGGCGGCGGCATCCATTCCGGATACGAGGGCACCATCTTTGTAGTCTCCAACGACGGCACCGGCTCTATAACAGGCAACAGCGCCAAAGACGGCGGCGGCTATTACGACGGCGGCCGCACAACGCTCAATCTCATCGGCGTCGCTGTCCAACGCAACAGTGCCTCGCAGTCATATGGAGGCGTCTTCTGCAACCCAGATGCCACGTGCTACCTCAAGGGCAAAGTACAGATCTCGGACAATTACGCCAACCAGCAAAGCAGCGACCTATGCGGCAAGAACCTCACAATCGGGATCGATGGAGAAAACCTCATAACCAAGCAAAGCCGTATCGGCCTGGACGTCTCTAGCTCCAACCACAGCGGCGCAGGTGACAGCTGGCTTCTCTTCAACCATGAAAACCAGCTCGACCAGCTTGGCGATGATTACACCAAGGTTTTCTTCTGCAACGATCAAGAGCACAAGGTCACACGCGATGGAAGCACCCTCAAGGTCGTACAAGGCAAGCAGGAACTCTCCAACGCAAAGACCCCTGCCAAGGTGACAGGTGTTACGGCCAAAGCCACCGGTAAGAGCAAGGTCAAGGTGAGCTGGACAAAGCACGAAACCCAGACCGATGGATTCCAGGTGCTCTACAACACCAGTAAAACCAAGCTGACCAAGGGCAAGGGCAAGACGGCCAAGGTGGAGGGCGCTGCCAAGACCTCCAAGGTGCTCAAGGGCCTCACAAGCGGCAAGAAATACTTCTTCATGGTGCGCGCCTACAAGGTCGTTAAAGTGTGCGATGGCGAGGTTGTTGTCGAGAAGACCTATTACTCCGATTGGAGCAAAGTCAAGGCCGCCAAAGTCAAGTAGAGACTCGAGAGGACGCAGGCAGACTTTACTGCTTAGCCAAATGCAGCTCACGGAGCTTGAGGTAGATGCCGGCCGCTGCCTGCGCATCTGCCAGGGCGCGATGCGCTCCGTCAAGCTCCACTCCCAGCTTATCTGCCAGATAGCCGAGCTTGGTGTACTCCCATTCCTGCTCGCGCTTGAAGCTGTGAGCAAACACATCGGTGTCAAAGAACTCACCCGACAGCTCGATGCCCTCGGGCACGGCTGCCTTGGCCAGCATCTTGAGATCAAAGCGCGCGTTATGTGCGACGATGATATCGTCTTGGGCAAAATCGACAAACATGCGCACGGCCTCGCCGCAGGTGGGCTGCCCTTTGACCATGTCGTTGGTGATACCGGTAAGATGCGAGACAAACTCCCCAATCCAGCGGCCCGGATCGCACAGTGTCTGAAAGCTCTCCACCACAACGCCGTTGCGCACGCGCACCGCGCCTATCTCTGTGATCATGTCCTCGTCTTCAAGGCCGGTTGTCTCGGTATCCACCGCCACAAAACTCGTGAAATCCGGCTCGTAGTGACGCTTCATGTTCTTGAAGTGGATGCTCGGGCCAGACACGTGCTCGCCGCAGATGCTATCGAGCACATGCTCGGCAAGCTTCATATTGCCGCCATAGCCACCCGCAACGCACAACCTGCTGCCAATGCGTCCCAGCCCGCTGTAGCGAGCGCAGCGGATGAGCAAGTCTATCTGCTCGCCATCGCAGACGATGATATCCAGGCCGCCGATAAACTCGATCAAATCCGGCATGACCTCGAAGACTTCATCTGCAAAGTCGATCTCCTCGTAGGTGACGCCGATGACCTGCGCGCATTTCTCGCGCACGGCATGCGTGGCTTTGATGGGCCGCACCAAGCTGTGAAAGCGTGCGGCCTCGACGCCGTCTACTACGCGCACGGCAAATATCTCGCTCACGCTTTTGAGCTTGCTGGGCGCATCGCGCAGCCACAGCGCGCAAAAATCGCCCTCGATAAAGCTAATCGTGCGCGGTGTCTTGAAATGGGCGAGCTTGACCTTGGGCGGCCACATGTCCTTAGGCGCAGCCAAGCTAAGCTCCCCAATCCCAATATGCACGACGCAACAGCAAGGCTACTTGCCCTGAGCTTTGAGCATCTTGACGGCCTCGACGGTCTCTTTGAGGGTTATGTCGATCTGCCCCTCGAGCTCGCGCAGGTTGCGCAGGTCGTCGGCAACAGCCGTATCAACGGTGCCCATGCTGCGGCCCAGATGGCGGCGCAGCTGCGTTTCTACATCTACCAGGCGTTTCTTGAGCCCCACCATCTCGAGCCCGCAGCGAGCCAAAGATTCGCTGGTGCCCACCGTCTGGGAGGCTTTGTAGAGGTCCAAGAGATAGCTGCTGATAGATTTGCCCTGCTCGGTCGCGCTCGCGGCGATGGCGTCTTTGAGCGCGGGGTTGCAGCTGATGTTGAGGCGGCCGGTGTGGTACTCGCCCTCTTTTTTCCTGCGGATAGCCATGAGTCTCCTACCTTACTTGTGGCCCTCTCCGGCCATCATATGCGCGGCATGCTCGAACTGCTCGTAGATGCCCTCGAAGTTTTCCTCGGCGGCCTTCTTTGAGCCGGGGAGGTTGACCACCAGGGTGCGCCCGCGCTGCGCGGCGATGGCGCGGCTGAGCATGGCGCGTCCGGTCTTGGTCATGCTGTAGGCACGCATGGCCTCGGCGATGCCGGGAACCTCGCGCTGACACACGCTGCGCGTTGCCTCTGGCGTAACATCGCGCAGGCTCAAACCGCTGCCGCCGCAGGTGAGGATAATGTCGACGTCCAGCTCGTCTGCCGCATGCACGATCTGCGCGGCGATCTGCTCTACCTCGTCCTTGACGATCACATGGCTTGCAACCGTCCAGCCGTTTTGGGTGATGAGCTCCTCTAGGCGCATGCCGGCGGTGTCTTCTTCTATAGAGCGAGTATCGCTGCAGGTGATAATGGCAAAATTGATGTTCATGGCTAGCTCCTCCTGGTTGCCCGCAAACGATACACCTTGCAGGTTGCGGGCGCTTTTACTGATCGAGGTTTTGCTGCAGATATCCTAGTCGCGCGTCCAAAGGCCGGTCTTGCCGCCCTCTTTGCGAAGCAAGCGCACATCGCAGATCTCCATGCCGCGATCAACCGCCTTGCACATGTCGTAAACGGTGAGCAAGGCGATGGAGACACCGGTCAAGGCCTCCATCTCGATGCCGGTCTTGCCGGTAACGCCCGTAGTCATCATCGCATGGATGCCCACACGGCCGTCCTCGCGCTGGCCGGCCAGCACAGGCTCGAGCTCGCACTTGGATTTGGTGATGTTGAGCGGGTGGCACATGGGGATCAGGCTGCTCGTCTGCTTGCAGCCCATGATGCCTGCCACGCGCGCGCAGGCGAGCACGTCGCCTTTGGCGGCAGTGCCATCTACGATCATGTCCAACGTGTCTTGGTGCATGAAGATATAGCCTTCTGCCGTGGCCACGCGTTTGGTGTCGTCTTTGGCGCTCACGTCTACCATGCGCACGGCGCCCTTCTCGTCCACGTGGGTGAGCTGACCTGTGTCTGCGCCAGTGATCTGCGCGTTGCCGGCGCTCAAGCCGCCGGGAGTGTTCTCTGCCATTATCCAAGCTCCTTTTCTTCGAAGCACATAGCCATCGTTATCTTACGGCCTTTTGGCCGCTGTCTTACCTCATCGCTCGCCGCAAAGAGCCACTTGGCACCCCGTTGAGCGCAGCTGTTTTGCCGCAGATGGGGTGACCACCGTAGGGAGCGGTCTTGCAACACCCCGTTGAGCGCAGCTGTTTTGCCGCAGATGGGGTGACCACCGTAGGGAGCGGTCTTGCAACACCCCGTTGAGCGCAGCTGTTTTGCCGCAGATGGGGTGACCACCGTAGGGAGCGGTCTTGCAACACCCCGTTGAGCGCAGCTGTTTTGCGCCAGATGCCCCGACCAGCGCAGGGAGCTGCCTTGCGGCGCAGTGACCGTAGCTGGGAGCGGCATATGGCGCAAAACAGCAAGCTCAACCTCCGATTTGGGACATTTTACGGTCAGTATGGTCACGATTATGATGCTCATCAGGCTTCACGCGCAGCGCGGCATAGAGCGCCTCGCGTATCGCCTGGTCGGGGTTGCTGCTGCGACATGCGGCCTTGACATCGATCTCCTCATCGCTAAACAAGCACGGGCGGATCTTACCGTCGGCCGTGAGGCGCAAGCGGTTGCACTGGCTGCAAAAATGATTGCTCATCGCCGTGATAAAGCCCACCGTGCCTTTGGCACCGGGAAACTTCCAGTACTTGGCTGGGCCGCCACCGCCAGGCGCGTCCTCCTTGGCAACTTTCTCCAAGGCAGGCAAACCCTCTTGCGCCGCACGCTCGTTGATGATGTCGCGCAGCTGGGCGCTGTCGATCACATCGTCGCGCGTCCAACCGGCGCCGTCGATGCCGGTATCTTCTCCCACGGGCATATACTCGATAAAGCGCACATGCAGCGGGCGATCGATGGACATCTTGGCAAACTCCAAGAAATCCTGGTTGAGGCTCTTTACCGCCACAGCGTTGATCTTAACCGGCTCGAAGCCCACCTCGAGCGCGGTATCGATCGCAGCAAAGACGTCCTCTATGTTGCCCAAGCGCGTAACGCGGTGGTAGGTGTCTGCATCAAGCGTGTCGAGGCTGATGTTGACGCGCGTGAGACCCGCGTCCTTGAGGTCTTGCGCCATGCGCGGCAAAAGCAGGCCGTTGGTGGTAAGGCTGATGTCGTTTATACCTGCGGCCTTGATATCTGTGATGAGGCTCACGATGCCTTTCTTGACCAGCGGCTCACCGCCTGTCAAACGCACCTTCTTGATGCCCTCTTGCGCGGCGACCTTGGCCACTTTGGCAATCTCTTCTACACGCAGCATGCAATCGTGCGATTTCCAGGGCACGCCTTCTGGCGGCATGCAGTAAATGCAGCGCAGATTGCAGCGATCCGTGACGCTGATGCGCAGGTAATCGATCTCTCTGCCCAGATGGTCTTTCAAAGCGGTAATCCTCCCCCTAGTCAATTCAAACGATGATACCGCTTACGCATCGATGGCAGGGTTGCAGATGCCTGCCAGTTGGCAGAAGTAGCGCGCCACCTGCGCGTGGTCTTCCAACCCAAAGACGGGCTTGCCCTCTGCTTTGACCTGTACCGCGAGGTCTGGGTTATCGGTGATGAGCGCGATACGCTCCGAGCTGTCGAGCTTGGGCCCTTTGCCCGTTGCCATGCGGCTTAACTCGACGGCGCCCTCTGCATCGGCGCGAAACCCCTCAACGATGACAAAATCGACCTCGTCGCCGATGCGCGCGATGAGCTCGTCACGCGTAACCTCGCCTTGAGGGGTGGACCTGAAGATGGCATACTGCAGCGCACTTGAGAGCACGACGGGGTTGGCGCCGGCTTGCGCGTACTTCCAGGAGTCCTTGCCCTTTTGGTCAACGGTATCTGCCTTGTGGCCGTGATGCTTGATGACGCCCACGTTGTAACCCGAGGCGGTGAGAATCTCCACCACCTTGGTAAAAAACGTGGTCTTGCCAGAATTAGACCAGCCGGTGACGGTGATGACCGGAACCCCGGCGGTGGTGGGAGCTAGCTGCATGGGCCCTCCTTCAAGGCGGATTTGTCCTTGCAAGAGGATACTACAGCCTTGGCGGCACTCCCCCGCGGCGTCTTCCGCCAATGAGCGCGCTCTTATGCCCGCTTTCCCATGACGCAGCTCGCCTTCTCTCGCGTATCGCAGAAACCTACCCGGGCGGGTAGTGCCCGCCCCTACTCGCACCTGCAGGCACACTTGTCTTGCCACGCCAAGTCATCCCAATCGCTATGATGCGGCTGTTCTGTCCTTGCGTATCGCAGAAACCCACCCGGGTAGGTGATGTCCGCCCCTACTCGCACCCGCAAGCGCGCTTGTCTTGCCAGGGACCACATTCTGCGCCTGCGCCTCGACCGACTACTCGCACCTGCAAGCGCACTTGCCTTGCCACGCCAAGTCATCCCAGAAAAGAAAACAGGTCACGAAAACCGTGACCTGCAAAAGCGCTATGGAGCGGCAGACGGGACTCGAACCCGCAACAACCAGCTTGGAAGGCTGGGGCTCTACCATTGAACTACTGCCGCGTGCAGGCGGATATGTTACCACAACTTCATAAGCGCCCGCGCTTGTCTCCGTTATTATCGACAGCTGGAGAAAAACATCCCAAAAACCACCTTCTACCTTAGGAGAGAGACATGAAGGTACTGATGATCAACGGCAGCCCCCGTCCCGATTCCAACACCGGCCTTGCGCTCGCCGAGATGGAGAAGGTCTTTGCCGAGCAAGACATCCAGGTCGAGACAGTGCAGATCGGTCATGACGTCGTGCGCGGCTGCGTTGCCTGCAACGGCTGCGGCAAGCTGGGGCGCTGCGTCTTTGACGACGATGCCGTCAACAAGATCGCTGCCAAGTTCCAAGAGGCAGACGGCTTGGTCGTAGGCTCGCCGGTTTACTACGCCAGCGCCAACGGCTCGCTTGTCTCCCTGCTCGACCGCCTCTTCTACAGCGCCAAGTTCGACAAGACGATGAAGGTCGGCGCTGCTGTTGCCGTTGCCCGCCGCGGCGGCTTGACGGCAACCTACGACGAGCTCAACAAGTACTTTGCCATCAGCGGCATGCCCATTGCCTCCGGCCAGTACTGGAACGGCGTCCACGGCCGACTTACCGGCGAGGCAACCCAGGATGAGGAGGGCATGCAGCAGATGCGCACTTTGGCTCGCAACATGGCGTTTCTCATGAAGTCCATCGCCTTGGGCAAAGAACAGTTTGGCTTGCCCGCGCGCGAGCCCGGCGTGATGACCAACATGATCCGCTAGACGCACCCCGCTTTGACCGCCATGAGTCCCCGCAAAGAGCATTCAGCGCGCTTTTACCGCATGCTGCTCACCATCGCCACGCTTTGCTGGGGCGGTAACTTTGTCATAGGCAAATTTGCCGTGAGCACGCTTGACGCCGTGTGGGTCGTAGCCATCCGCTTCTTGGGCGCAGGCGTGCTCTTGTCATTGATATTCTTCAAGCGCATACGCGCCAACATCAACCCCGCCCTCGTGAGGGCCGGGTGCTTTATGGGCTTCTTCACGTTTTTGGGCTTTTGCTCGCAGTTTGTAGGGCTTGCCGCCACCACCCCGGCAAAAAACGCGTTTTTGAGCACCTGCTACTGCGTGACCGTTCCCTTTATCTGGTGGCTGGTAGCCAAGCGTCGTCCCACAAAGAACAATCTTTTTGCAGCTTTTGTATGCGTTTGCGGCATGGGGCTCATCACCTTGCAGGGAAGCTTCACCATCAGTAAGGGCGATGCCATCAGCATCTTATCTGCCGTCTTGTACGGAGCAGAGATCGTAGTGATAGCGCGACATGTAGGCAAGCACGACATCATCACCGTGTCTGCCGTGCAGATGGTCGCTTGCGGCGTCTACAGCGTGCTGTTGGGGCTAGCCACCCAAACGCCGTTTGACTTTGGTGCTTTGCAAAACCCGGTCTTTATCGGGCAGATGGTCTACATCACCTTGCTGGGCAGCCTCTTTGGAAGCACCGTGCAAAACCATGCGCAAGCGCATATCCCGCCCGCGCAGGTGAGCATCATCTGCGCACTCGAGAGTGTCTTTGGAACGATATTTAGCGTCATCTTCTTGGGAGAGGCTCTGACACTGCAGCTCGTCGTTGGCTTTGCCCTCGTCTTTATCGCGATCCTCATATCCGAGCTTGGCGACAAGGTCATCATCGGGCACGCGACACCTGCAGCTAAAACCCCAAACGCCAAGCAGCCATCGCCGGCGTCACAGCCAGCTCCTGCCGCGCCCGCACCCGCTGCTATGCAGCAAAGCGATTGCCAGACCCAATCACAATGAGCCGCCGCGCACCTAAACACAGCACCCGGCTAGGTTGATTGCGGGTAGACTGATAGACCGCATCGCAAAACATCAGACGAAAGGACTTTGCCTTGAAGCGCATCGTCAGCATCCAGGACATATCCTGCGTGGGCAAATGCTCGCTCACCGTTGCCCTTCCCATCATCAGCGCCGCAGGTGTGGAGTGCGGCATCGTCCCCACTGCCGTGCTCTCCACACATACCGCCTTTGAGGGTTTTACCTTTGACGACCTCACCGATCAGATCGAGCCCATCAGCGCTCACTGGAAAAAGCTCGGCCTGGGCTTTGACGCCATCTACACCGGCTATCTTGGCAGCTACGAGCAACTGGACTTGGTGAGCGATTTCTTTGACGCCCACAGCACCGCAGACAACCTCGTTTTTGTTGACCCTGCCATGGGCGATTACGGCAAGCTCTACCCCGGATTCACGCCCGAGTTTGCCGTGGCCATGGGCGCCAAGGTCTGCTCTAAGGCCGATGTCATCGTCCCCAACATGACCGAGGCTTCCTTCATGCTGCAGATCCCCTTTGTCCAAGACGGCGATTACGACGAGGCCTACGTCAAAGACGTGCTGGTCAAGCTTTGCGCGTTGGGCTGCAAGAAGGCCGTTATCACGGGCGTCACGCTCGAAGAGGGCAAATGCGGCTTCTACGGCTACGACTCTGCAACCGGCGAGTACTTCTCTTACTTCAACGACCTCGTAGATGCCAAATTCCATGGCACGGGCGATATCTTCTCTTCTGCCACGGTTGGCGCGCTCATGAACGGCAAGCCGCTGGACGAGTCCTTGGCAATCGCCGCAGACTACACCGTCGCCTCCATCAAGGCTACACTGGCCAACGCAGAGCACAACTGGTACGGCACAGACTTCGAGGCAGTCATCCCTTACTACTTGGAGCGCTTGGGCAAGTAGCGGCGCGCAACCTGCAAGCTGCGTACGGAGCGATGGAGCTCCCTTGTTCCTGTGCGCTGCGCCAACTTATCAAGCGAGCAAAGAAACGCCCGTCAGACATCGAGTCTGGCGGGCGTTGTTGCATTTGGATGGTCGGGGTGACAGGACTTGAACCTGCGACATCCTGCTCCCAAAGCAGGCGCGCTACCAACTGCGCCACACCCCGATAAACCGTGCCTAAGCACTATACCCGATTATCGCTTGCGCGTCAGGAAGATACTTCCAAACGCGCGACGATAATCGAGGGTTGCAGATACGGCGTAGCGTTAAGCTAGCTTGGCAAAGTTGCGCTTGCCAGCCTGCAGCACGGCACCGGCAAGGTCTGCTGCCGGGACATGGTAGGTCTTGGCAGGCAGGGCCTTGCCGTTAACCTTGAAGCCGCCGCCGTCGATCAAGCGGCGAGCATCGCCGTTGGACTTGGCCAAACCACACTCAACGATCACTGCCGGCAGGTAGACACCGCCTTTATCGGCATCGTCGACAAGCTCGACCGCAAACTCCTGGATATCTGCAGGGATCTCATGCTCCTTGAAGAGCTTGTCAAAGGCCTCCTCTGCTGCAGCAGCGTCTTGCGCGGAGTGGTAGATGGTCACCAGCTCGCGGCCAAGTTGGCGCTTGACCTTGTTGGGATGCAGCTCGCCTGCGGCAAGACCGGCCTCGATGGCATCGATGTCGGCAACGGGCATGGCGGTTGCCACGCGGAAGTACTTGACCATGAGCTCGTCGGGGATGCTCATGACCTTGCCAAACATGTCTGCAGGCTCGTCGGTAAGGCCGATGTAGTTGCCGTAGCTCTTGGACATCTTCTTGACGCCGTCGGTGCCCTCAAGCAGCGGCAACGTGAGCGCGACCTGCGGCTCCATACCCAGCTTCTCCATGAGTTCGCGGCCAGCCAGCAAGTTGAAGAGCTGGTCGCTGCCGCCAAGCTCCACGTCTGCCTTGATAACGACAGAATCGTACGCCTGCATGATGGGGTACAAGAACTCGTGCATGGCGATGGGCAGATGGTTGGTGTAGCGGTTGTTGAAGTCGTCGCGCTCCAAGATACGCGCCACGGTAAAGTTAGACAGCAAGCTCAAGAGCTTGGCCAGATCCAGCTCGAAGATCCACTCGCTGTTGTGGCGCACGGTGGTCTTTTCTGGGTCCAAGATCTTCATAGCCTGGGCCATGTAGGTCTCTGCGTTGGCTGCGATCTGCTCTTTGGACAGCTGCGGGCGCGTAGAGTTGCGGCCGGACGGGTCGCCGATGAGCGCCGTGCCGTCGCCGATGATGAGCGTCACGTTGTGGCCCAGGTCTTGGAACTGGCGCAGCTTGCGCAGCGGGACGGCGTGGCCGATATGCAAGTCCGGGCTGGTGGGGTCTACGCCCAGCTTGATGTTGAGCGCCTCGCCGCGGTCAAGCTTGGTCTTGAGGCCCTCGATCGGCTTGATCTCATGCGTACCGGACTGGATGATATGCAGTTGCTCTTGGGTGGAAAGCATCGTTGCTGTTCCTTTCAAAGTACTTGGTTGGCTGGTAAAGGGGATAAGTGGCGGGGGTTACTTGCGGTAACCGGGCTTTCCTCCCTTACCGCTGCCGTTGTACTTACCAGGGCCGCCGTTGTACTTGCCGCGGTTTTGCTTGCGCACAACCTGCCTCTTGAGGCCGGCTTCGCCGCCGCGGCTCTTGTTCTTGAGGCCTGCAAGGCCGCCTTTTTCGCGGCGTTGCTGACGAGCCTCTACACGGGCTTCGGCTACCTCGTATTCTGCGCGGGCCTGCTTGCCGGCCTTGATGGAGGTCTGGCTGTCGATGCGGTTGCCGTCAAAGGTCTTGCCACGGCGTGCCTCACGGCGGGCAGCGCGAGCCTCGGCCTCTTTCTCCTTGACGCTCTTCTTTGCGCCAGTGCGGTTGCGGAAGAGATTACCGGCAGTGGTGTTTTCCTCTTTGACAACGTCCTTGCCCTGGATGGCGCCGCGCACGCGATAGAACTGGCGCTCGCCCTCTGTCTCGTCGAGCAGGGTGGTGTCAACCGCAAAGCCGGTGACGCCTGCGCGTTTGAGGTCTGCCACGGCGTGCACGATGTCGAGCTTGACGGCGTTGTAGAGATGCCCGCGGCCGTTGATATCGGTTGTCACGCGGAACATGTAGCCCTTGCGGTCTTTGTAAAAGCGCGCAGCCCCCTTGCGACGTGCGCACTTGGCGCATTTTTGATCGCAGGGACCCTCGGCCATGAGGAAGCAATGGTCGGAGACCATGAGCTCTTGATAGCCATGGACGACCAAACCCACGGGGATGGGGCTCTCGTCTGCGAGCTGCTTGATCTGAGCCAAGGTGAGCTCGGGGCTCAGCCAGGCAAAATCAGCGCCCAAGGCTGCCCAAACGCGCAGCGCATCGGCGTTGGTGGCATAGAGCTTGGGGGCAATCGCACGGTCGGGCTCAAACTCGCTCAAGGTCTGAGCAACGCTCGAGGTCTCGTTGAAGTTGATGCGCGTTGGGAAGCGCGCCATATCGTCTGCTTTGCGCACGGCAGAGGTGTCCAGCACGCCGCAGGAAAGCCCGCGCTCGCGCGATTCGTGCGCAGCCAGGTCCAACACGGCATCCTCGTAAGCCTGGATGGCGGCGGCGCGGCACTTGTGCAAGGCAGAAAAGCCCATGCCAACGCCGTCATCAAGCTGGATGTCCCAGTTTGCGATGGTATAAGGCGTGCCGCCCAAGCGCGCCACGTGCTCTTTGACGTCGTCAGGCGTGATAGCAACGCTGCGAGCAGCCTCGACCGGCGCGCCCTCTGCGTGTCCGTGGTTGCCGGACTCATCGCTTACGGTGATGGCCAAAGGCTCGCCAAGACGCGCTACAACGCCGCAAGAGAGCTGTTGGCTGTTAAGACCTGCCACCGTACGCTCGCGGCAGTCGCGCGCAAGAGCGGCGCTGCGAACGCGGAACAAGCGGTCGCCGGGGCTTACTGCGCCGCGGATGTAGAGCTCGACTTTGCCGGGGCGCACGTCGTCTGCCTGCTGTACCTCGTAGGTGGTGCGACCCTTGGAGGTCCAGACCTCCAGCAAATCGCCGACCTCGATGGTCTCGGTCTCCTCTATGAGCACCATGCCGTTGCGGAAACCCGAGACACGGCCCACGAGCACGCCGCGGTTGTTGGGGCGCTTGTAGCCCATCATGTCGTTGCCGCGCTCGCCTGCCAGGTAAGCCTGGGTGAAACCGCGGCTAAAGGCCTCGGAAAGGCCGGCTTTCTCTTCTTGGGTAGCCTCGAAATCGGCGCCCTCGAGCCAGGCGCGGTCAAGCGCCTTGCGATAGGTGCCAACAGCAGTGGAGACGTAATCGGCAGACTTCATGCGACCCTCGATCTTGAGGGAGGCAACGCCTGCCTCGATAAGCTTGGGCAGCATGTCGATACCCATGAGGTCTTTGGGGCTCAAAAGGTACTCGCCGGGATTGGCAAGGCGCTTGCCGTCTTCTCCCACCAACATGTAGGGAAGCCTGCAGGGTTGCGCGCATACACCGCGGTTGGCGCTGCGGCCGCCGATCATAGAGCTCATCAGGCACTGGCCGCTTTGGCAGATGCACAGCGCACCGTGGATAAAGACCTCCAGATCCATGCCAAGCTTGGCGAGCTTGGCGATCTGCTCTACCGAGAGCTCGCGCGCCAAGGTCACGCGGCCAAAGCCGAGCTTTTGAGCAAACTCGATGCCCTTGGCATCGCGGATGTTCATCTGCGTGGAGGTATGCAGCTCCAGCTGCGGCAGCTCCTCGCGCAGGCGCTGGGCAAGGCCAACGTCTTGGATGATCGCAGCGTCAACGCCGCGCTCTGCCGCATCAAAGACCAGCTTGAGGGCATCGTCCATCTCGCCGGGCATCACCAAAGTGTTTGCCGTGAGATAGACCTTGCGGCCGCGCAGATGGGCATCGCGGCAAGCAGCAGACAGATCATCGGCAGAGAAGTTCTCTGCGTTGTTGCGGGCGTTAAAGCCCTCTCCTGCACCCAGGTAGATGGCATCGGCGCCTGCGGCAAGCGCTGCCTCGAAAGACTCGCGGTTGCCCGCCGGTGCCAAAAGCTCAGGTTTTCTCATTCTCTAAAACTCACATCCTCGCCCGCATAGGGCGTCTGTTGCGGCAGCAAGCAGGCCTTTTGACGGCAAGCCAGCTGCCATTCCTCCAAAACTCAAGCGAGGCGGCCTTGGAAGGGCGGCCCCGCTCATCTCCAAACATGCGCGCAGCATGGCGCTGCGCCAAAGCGCTACAGCCTTGCCGCGTCCTCGGCAAGCTTGGCTGCGGCCTCTTCAAGCTGCACCTTGACGCTGTCGTGGCCGGTGCCGCCGTAGGTGGTGCGCTTGCGGACGACTTCGTCGATATCCACAGCCTTGACGGCGTCGTCGCCAAAGAGCTCGTTGGCTTGGGCGAGCTCTGCAGCCGTGAGGTCTTGCAGGGTCTTGCCGGCTTTCTCGCACTCGAGCACCAGATGACCCACCACGGCATGCGCATCGCGGAAGGGCATACCCTTGCCCACGAGGTAATCTGCAAGGTCCGTTGCGGCCATAAAGCCACCGTGCGCACCGGCGCGCATGGCATCGGCATTAACGGTCATCGTGCGCAGCATGCCCGCCATGACGATGAGTGAATCACTCAGGGTGTCCACCGCATCAAAGACGCCCTCTTTGTCTTCCTGCATGTCTTTGTTGTAGGACAGCGGCAGGCCCTTGAGGGTGGTGAGCAACTGCATGAGATCGCCGTAGACGCGACCCACCTTGCCGCGGATCAGCTCTGCAAAATCTGGATTCTTCTTTTGCGGCATGATGCTCGAGCCCGTGGAGTACGCATCGCTTAAGCGGATGAAGCCAAACTCGTTGCTGCTCCAGTAGATGATCTCTTCGCTCAGGCGGCTCAAGTGCATCATGGCCGTAGAGCAGGCGTAAGTGAGATCGAGCAAGAAGTCACGGTCGCTTACCGCGTCCATACTGTTGGGGTAGATACGGCTAAAGCCCAGCTGCTCGGCGACGAACTCACGGTCAAGCGGGTAAGTGGTGCCGGCAAGCGCGGCACTGCCAAGCGGCAAGTTGTCGCAAGCATCCATCGCAGCTTTTAGACGATCAAAGTCGCGCGTGAACATCCAGTAGTAAGCCAGCATGTGATGGCTAAAGAGCACCGGCTGGGCCTTTTGCATATGCGTGTAGCCGGGCATGACAACGCCAAAGTTGTCGTTAGCGACCTCGTAGAGCGCACGGCGCAAATCCAGCACCAGATACATCAGGCCCTGGGAGAGCTGCTTGCAGTGCAGGTGCGTATCGGTTGCCACCTGGTCGTTGCGGCTGCGGCCGGTATGCAACCTGGCGCCCGCCGTGCCGATGGCCTCCGTCAGATTGCGCTCGATGGACATGTGGATGTCTTCATCGTTGATATCAAAGACAAACTCGTCTTCTTCGATCTGCTTGGCGATGTCATCAAGACCCTTGTGGATAGCCTCGACATCTTCTTGGGGGATGATCCCCTGGCGGCCCAACATGGCGCTATGGGCCTTGGAGCCGGCGATGTCGGCCTCCCACATGCGTTGGTCAACCGGCAAAGACGCGCCAAAGACCTGCGTAAAATCGGACGGATGGTCCTCAAAGCGGCCGCCCCACAGGGCATCGGAGCCGTTTTCGTTCTCTGTCATCAAAAACCTTCCTTTGAGGTAGGTATAGCGTTCAAGTCATAATCTTCGAGATTATACGACAAGGGATGGCAGATGCCGGCGAGGATGCAGAGGCGGTGGATGAAGAGAGGCCCGCAGACAGACCTGCGCTCAGACTCGACAGCGAATCGCGCTTGAGGCGCGGCAAAGGCACGGGCTGTGGGTGCGTGCTGCTCCAGCGCGCACCGTTGCGAATGGTGAGGACGCACAGGCAGACTTGCGCTCAGACTCGGCACTCGATCACGCTTAAAGCGCCTGCAGCTGCGGAGAAAACGCCTTCGGCGTTTTTGAGTCCTCGCTACCGCAGGCGCTTTTCGCGCGATCTGCCTCCTATTCGCTCGTCTGTCTGCGCGTCCTCGCGCATTCATCAGCATTGGCCCAACCGCGGCAAAGAAGCGGGCAGGGGAGTGCGCTGCGCAACGCCTCGCGCAACCGTTTTGCATATAGTTGCGCGGAGCGAGCGCACGAGCGCCTGAAAGGCGCGAGCAGCGAAGCGCGCTGGAGCAGCGCACTCCCCTGCCCGCACCGCATCGCTCCCCTACTTGACCTTGGCGACTTTGACTTTGCTCCAAGCAGAGTAATAAGTCGCGCCATCGGTACCCTTCTTGTAGGCACGCACCTGGACGTAATACCTCTTGTCGCTTTTGAGACTTTTGATGGTCTTGCTGGCAACCTTGGTGCCCTTTGCCTTGACCGCAGAACCCTTGCCGGCCTTGACCTTGGCTTTACTCGTGGCATAACGCACCTGCACGCCATCGCGCACAGCCTTGGCGCTAGCCTTCTTCCAGCTCACCTTGAGCGCCTTCTTGCCGGCATGCTTGACCTTGACGCTTTTGACCTTGGCGGGCTTGATTGTAAAAGTCACACCTGTTTTGCCAACGTAATCGCCCATGCCTTTGATGGTTGCCACAGCGCAGCCAACCTTGACGTTTCTCTCGTAAGAAATCTCGTAATCGCGACCCTCTACGAGTTGGTTGCCGTCGTATGTCACGGTCACAGGCGTGATGGCCTTGCCCGTGTAGATGTAGCTCGCCTTGGCCTTGACCACGGCATCGCCGATAGAGCGCTCGTTGGTGACTACAACGCTTTGCGTCAGAGTATGAAGGCCGCCCTGCATGTCCTCGAACGTGCCCTGCACCTCAAAGTTTTCGCCCACCGCAGAGGTGTCGACATTTGCAGTGTCCCAAACCACAGCCGCCGTCTCTACATCCCCGCTACCAAGGAGGTAGATCGCGTTGACAGGCAATTGGCTCGCGTAGCTTGCCGCATCGCTCACGCGTAGCACGGGAAGATCTGCCACCAAGCCCGCATAGGAGTTATCGGCCTCGGTCTCCTCGTAATACGTGACGCTTTGGACACCCGAGGCGGCCATGTAGCGGACATAAGCCGCCTGCTTGCCGTTGACGTTGGTATAGACCTTGTTGTCAAAGTCAAAGAGATACCCGGCGGTATCGCCATCGGTCGAGATAGTCGCTTGGTAAACCGTGCCCGCCTCGACCACGTCGCCAGCGTCCAAGCCGCCCAGCTTCTTCCAGACGACTTTGGTATGCGGCTTCACGATGCTGGTCAGGTCGCGCTCGGTAGCGCCAGCGATCAGGCAGGAGTTGATAGTGGTGGGAAACGCCTTGCCCACTTCGAGCTTGTCCACGGTTATGGACACGGCGCTTGCCAGGGGCGCGTAAAGCGCAGTGACCTTGCTGCCCGCCGCCGTGGACGCGCCGATGGTGATCGTCTGGTTGGAGGAATCCACTACTGCGTCTTTGGGGGTGTTGGTCCAGCCCACAAAGCTCCAACCGGGCTCGTCCGGTGCGACGAGCGTAACCGTAGACGACGTGCCAGACTGCGTTACCTGGTTGACGACCGTGTCAAAGGACGCACCGTTGGACTTGTTGGTGTTCACCGTGTTGACGGTGACCCCGTCAGACTCAGGTTTGTCCAAAGCGACGGTTGCAGTAAGCGTGAGCGAGCCGTCCTCGTTTTGGACGAACTTTGCGGCAGTATCGCTCGCATTGCCAAAACTCGTGCGAACCGCTGCGCTTGCGCTCTTGAAATAGACCCCGTCAAAACAGTAATCGTAGCTAGCCAAAACGCTTTTATCGATGCTTACCGTGTAGGTGACCTTCTTCTTGCCGTCGTCGCTGCTTGCAACATCGACTTTGTCGACCTTGATGGATTTGCGGATATCGGCCGTGGTAGTAACGCCGCTCGAACCGCCAGCCAGCACCGTCATCCTAAAGGAGCTCACGCTGGCTGTTGCCGTATTCTCACCCAAGGCATTCCAAGAAGCAGTGTCCTCGATCACGGCATCAAACTGCGTGATCGCCTCGACGTAATGAGCCTCCAAGATCACCGCATGGGCGGGCATCTCAAAGCTCACCTCGCCGCCAACAGGCTCAAGCCTGCTTACGCCCTTGATGCCGGATACCTCCCAGTAATCCAGAATCTGGCCGTCGTTGGCGTAGTCTGCCGTGGCAAGGGTGACCTTCTCGCCACAAGCAATGCTCTGCGTTGCGGTGCCCTTATCGGCATAGATGCTCACCTTGTAGGCGGTGGGAGCGTTGCGATAAGCGACCCAAGTACCGTCTTTGTCGCTATAAAGCGAGCAAGAGGGATCATCGGCATAGAGCACGTCTTGCCAGCTATCCGCAAAGTTAGCGGTAAAACCGTCACCGGCGATTGTGTTATCGCCCGACTCCGGGAAATTGATAGCAGAGACGCCGATACGGCACTGCTTGGTGGGATGGCCGCTCTTGCCAAACTGATAAGCAGCCAAAGAGCCTCGATAATCCAAAACGACGTTGCTCCTCGCACCGGCGAGGGTGTAGTTGCCGTCGATCTTTACTGTCTCGTTTACATAGAGCTTGTGGTATCTGTTGTCGGGGTTCTGCGCCATCACGCCGCCTGCTCGGGTCTTGGCAAAGTTGCCCGAGACGGTGATGTTTTCCAGCGCAAGCTCTCCCGCTTTCCAAATGCCGCCGCCGATATCTGCGCTATTGCTGCGGATGTAGCCTGTGTCATCGGACTTGATGAAGCCCACATGCAGCGTGTTGTAAGCAACGCCGCCACCGTAACGCGAAGCGCTGTTGTTGTTGATGCTCGCACCCTTGTTGAGGTAGACGCATGTCTTGCCGTCATTCCAAGGAGCATAAGTGTAAGAGACGCTTATGGCGCCTCCAGTAGCCGCGCTGTTGTAGGAGATCTCTGTCGAGCTGCCGGTCAAGATGACATTGGTGCCGTCTGTACCTATATAGATGCCGCCGCCTTCGTTGCTAGCCACGTTATGCGTGATCTTGGCGCCGTCTTCCATCATGACCGAGGTGCCATCGTCGTCTATGTAGACGCCGCCGCCGTCTTTGGCCTTGTTGCCGTATATCGATGAGCCATCGTCCAGCTTGAGGACGGCGCAGTCGTTGAGGTAGAGGCCGCCGCCGTTGCGCGATGCGCTGTTGTCAAAGACCGTCGACTTCTTGTCAAAGCTAAAGGCGGTGTCGTTGTAGTAGTCGTAGATAGCGCCGCCATCGCCGTTAGCCGCGATGTTGGAGTTGATCTTGGACGCCTCTACGCTGATGCCGCCCTTTTTGCCGTTGTGGTAGATACCGCCGCCGCTGCCTGCGGCCTTGTTGCAGCTCACCTCGCTACCGTCTTTGATGCTGACGAGGGATTCGTTGCCATTAACGTAGATGCCGCCACCGCTGTTTTCTGCATGGTTGTACATGACTTTGGAGCCGTTGAGGTTAAGGATGGAGTCCTTGCCGCCCACGTAGATGCCGCCGCCGTTGCCATTGGTGAACAGGTACTTGTCTTGGACGTTGCCGGCAACAGTCACGTCGTTAAGCGTCACGGTGACACTGCCGTCGCTGGACATGGTGATGCCGCCTGCGCACTTGGAATCATCTGACGCGCCGCCGGTGATAAGACCGCCAGCGATGTCTGCATTGCCGGTAAGGTCGCTCTTCCAAAAGCGTTGGCTGTCATAAAACGTACCGTGATGGACAGTCGTCTTGCTGCCGCCGTTGACCACGAGCGTAGCGTTCTTAGAGACGCTGATAACCTCGCCTTGCTCCTTGCCGCTGTACTCGATGCTGGCCAAGCCGCGGTTGATCATATGACCTTGGAGATTGATGGTGTAGGACTTGCCCTCGGGGATGGTGATGCGCCCATAGGAGCTGGTGTCCCAATCGCACTCGAGCGTGATGGAAACACTGCTGACGTCAGACTCCGCCGCATAAGAAGACGCGGTGCTCATTGTTTGAGCGATATCAGGAAGCTGGGTCTCTTTGATCGCAGTGCCATCACTGCTCACAGCTGCCACTTTTGCCACGGCCGAGCCATCTGCGTACGCTTGGCCGGGAAGCACCGCCATTCCGCATGCCGCCGCAGCCAAAACCGCAAAGGCCGGCAGCATAAGACGACCTGCGCGTCCCGCGCTCGATACATGCCTCATACCCGCTCCTAACCCCGTCTCTCAAAATCTGCTTATCCGCTTATTTTACAGCGCAGATAAGAAGGGTATTGCGGCTACGCGAGACTTTACGCGATGTAGTAAGAGCGCGCTGGAGCAGCCACGTGCGTCTTTGACGACGTAGGGGTCGCACTCTTGCAAATTCTCAAAACCTACACGGGAGAGCAGTGCTCTCCCCTACGACGCTACGCAACCAGCCGATTGTCGCAACGCATCGAATCCTGCGAGCCGTTGCCTGGGATCTGTAGGTCGCAGGATAGGGACGTGTCGTTAACATGTGGTTCGTAGGTGCACGTAGGGGCGCAGCCCTTCCCGCCCGATCGCACCGTCAGGTACGACGTCTTGAGAGGGCGCGGGCAGGGGAGTGTGCTGCGTAACGCCTCGCGCAACCGTTTTCGCGTATAGTTGCGCGGAGCGAGCGCACGAGCGCCTAAAAGGCGCGAGCAGCGAAGCGCGCTGGAGCAGCGCACTCCCCTGCCCGCGCCGCATCACTCTCCTACTTGACCTTGGCGGCCTTGACCTTGCTCCAAGCAGAGCAATAGGTCACGCCGTTCACAACCTTGTAGGCACGCACCTGGAAGTAGTATTTCTTGCCGCTCTTGAGAGCCTTGACGGCTTTGGAGGTCTTACCCGCACCCTTGGCCTTGGCGGTCTTGATGCCCTTACCGGCCTTGACCTTGGCTTTGCTCGCTGCATAGCGGACTTGGAAGCCGCCGGTCTGGGCCTTGTGCTTAGTCCAGCTCACCTTGACCTTGCCCTTGCCTGCAGCCTTGGCGGCAACGCCTTTGACCTTGGCAGGCACGATGGTAAAGCTCGCCTTGACCACGCCGCTGTAGGCACCCTTGCCGGTGACGACCACGGTTGGTGTGCCGACGAGCTCGTTGGACACGTAGCTCAGTTCGTAGTCGGTGCCCTCGGTAAGCTCCTTGCCGTAAGCGGTCACAACAGGCACAGGGCAGATTGCAGAGCCCGTGTAAGCGTAGCTTGCCTTGGGCAACTCGACCGTCGCACCCTCAAAGCTGCCCGCGACCGTCATCGCAAAAGTGGCATTTGCCTTGCTGCCGCCAGAGGAGATCGACTGGCTAAGCGCGTCTTGCCCGTTAAAGGTCAGCTTGGCACCGGATGCGTACCAGACGTAAGGACTGATGCTGTAGGACAGCTTGGCACTCACAACATAGCTCTGCCCGGCAACCGCCTTAGTGCCAGCCTCGACCTCCTTGCCGTCTTCTGTAGCCCAAGAAAGCGACGCTGCGACCGTGGCGAGTTTTACGCCCTTGGCGTCTTTGAGGACTGCGGTCGCAGACGAGGGCAGCTCGTCGCCTGCAGCCAGGGCTGCAAGCTCCACATCAACTGCCTGCGCGTAAGAGCAGTAGTCGTCATCGGCATCATCTTCGTCTTCTTTCTCCGGCTTCTTGTCATCGGGGTCTATGTAATCCGGATCGTCAGCCTGTTCCCACAAGGCAACAAGCTCGATGTCGCTCGTGACGGGCGTGGTGAAGTCGTAGAGGTCGACGTTAGGCGTGCCATCGGCTCCGGACGCATCTCCGTCGCCCTCAGTACCGCCTTCATCGCCGTCGGATTCTGCGACGCTCATGATGCTGGCCGTGCTCGCCGCATCGTCCACTGCATCCTTGAGCGCCCAGCCCTGGAAGACGTAGCCTCGCTTCTTGGATTTACCAGGATACTTTGCCATCTGACCGGGCTTCACCGCTTGGCTTGCCACCTCGGATCCATAGTTTGCATCAAAGCTCACGGTGTAGTCGCCCTGAATCTCCACGGCAAACGTAAGGGTGAGGGTGCAGTCGTTGTAGCTGGCAAGCGCCGCATCCACGTCTTGGGCAGCATAGTCACCCAAAACGCTGGAGGAGAACAACGCGCTCCTCAACTTGAGGAAGCTCTCGCTTGTGAGCGCCGCATTGCCCGTCATTGCCTCAATCGTCTCTTTGGGCACAGTCAGGCTGCAGGTAACGAGCTTCTTCTTTCCGTCTTTCTGCTCTGCTGTAACTGTGCTCTGCAAACCTGCGAGCTGCTCGGACGTCGCCTCATGCCTCACGCCGTCGGACGTGGTAAACACCAAGCTCGACACCTTAGAGGCATCTCCGTTGCTCAGATCATCCCAGCTGCGCCCGTCTGCCAAAGTGGCAGAAACTCCTACCACAGCCTGGGCATAATTGGCGCGGACGGTGACGTCTTGGCTGGGCGTGAACTTCACGCTGCCGTCATTCTTATCTGGCGTCAGCGTTTTAGTCTTCATGGTATCGCCGTCCTTGAACTCCAATGTCCAGCTGACCAGCGGGCAAGAGACTTCTTCTTCACCCACCTTGACCTTTCGCGGGTAGTTGCTTGAATTGAGCGTCACCAGGCTGTTCTTATCCACTTTGATGGTCTCGGGCGGCGCCGCGTCTGTGCCATCCGAGTTGCCGTAGACCGTCACCGTGACCTTGTTCTCGTCTTGATCGCCGCCGCCGGATTCCTCTTCCTCCATAATCGTGTAAAGGTAGGGGGTGTCAGAAAACGTGCCCTCGCTCACGCCCTTTTTGATCTTGAACTTGCTCGGCCAGTCAACAGAGACGACATCTGTCCACTTGTCGTCGCCCAAGTTGGTAAAAAAGTCATCGCCCTCGATGATCTTGCGCCCGTAGCCTACCCACGGGGCGATCGTGACACCGAACCTACTATCCGCGGTAAGCGCGTTGGAGCCGGAGCCGCCCTTCATAGTCTGAAAGGAAGAAGTCGCGCTATAGCCCAACCGGATATTACTTGCGGCGTTGTCATCAGTAGCGATGTTACTGGTAACGGTGATCTTCTTCTGCAAGACAAAGCTAAAGCTCGAGTCGAAGTAGTTCACATAAATGCCGCCGCCCCACGATCCTGCTTTGTTGTTTATCACCGTCATGTCGGTGAGGACAGTTGCGCCTGCAGTGTACATACCACCGCCGGATGCCCAAGCAGTGTTGTCCTTGACGATAAGGCCGCTCACTTTGAAATCGGGTTGGCTGTACATCTCATCGGCAGGGCATGCATAAACGCCGCCGCCGTAGCCGGCCTTGTTGCAAGTCACCAAACCTGTGCCGTCAGAGCTGAGAGTCGGGTCGCAGTTATAGAGATATATTCCGCCGCCGCGGTTCTCTTTACCGGCCTCGTTGTAGCTCACGCAAGCCCCGTTTTTCATGTTGATATAGATCTTGTCAAAAAGCTTGAAGCTGAATTTGCCGCCCACAATACCGCCGCCATGGCCACCGGCCTTGTTGTAAGAGACATTGGAGGCGTCGATGTTGAGCGTACATTTATCGTCCATGAACACGCCGCCGCCGTCGTTTGCGGCGGTGTTGTAGTTCAGCTCGGAGGCTTTCTCGAACGTGATGACTGCGTCGTCGTTAGCGTAGAGGCCACCTCCGCTGGCGGACGCGGTGTTGGAGTTGAGGTAGGCGCCGGTGAAGGTGAAGCTGGTGTCGTCGTAGAAGCTGTAGATGCCACCACCGTTGACGGCGCTATTCCCTGAGATGTAGGAGCCACCGTAAACGTTGACATAGCCACCCTTGCCGTTGTGGTAGATGCCGCCGCCGTCTGCTGCGGCAGTGTTATTGGAGACACAGGTCTTATCGCGCACGATCATAGAGCCGCTGTTGCCGTCGTAGTAGACACCGCCGCCCTTATCCTGGGCGTAGTTGTATTTGACCTCTGCACCCCAAAGCTGCACCAGACCGTTGCCCGTGGTGTAGATTCCACCGCCGTCGTCGTGGGTCTTGTTGCTGTTTACCTTGCTGTTTTCCACCGCCAGACGCACGCTATTATCGTCAATGTAGATGCCACCACCATGGAGCACACCCAGGTTGTTTGAGACCTCGGAGTTAGTCTGGATGGTAACCTGCGTGCCGTCCTCGCGCACGTAGATGCCGCCGCCGTAGCCTTCGGCATGGTTGTAGAGCACCTTGGAGTTCTTGAGGGTCAGACACGAGTCGTTGCCATGAACGGCAATACCGCCGCCGTGTCCGTAGCTGGAGCCGTACTGGTCTGCGAGGTTGCCGGCCACTGTCACGTTGTTGAGGTTGACGGTAACGCCTTTGCCCTTGGTGGAGATGCCGCCAGCGCCGTAGTGATCGTCGCACGCGCCGCCGGTAATAAGGCCGCCGTAGAGCACGGTACTGCCGGTGCCGTCATAGCGCCACCAGTGGTCCTCATCGGCCGTGCTGCCTGCATGCGGCGTGCTTGCCTCTGCCCCCGTGCCACCGTTGACGGTGAGTGTCGAGCCCTCAAGCAGATGGATGACCTCGCCTGCGCCCTCCGCATACCAAGGGTCGTCATAGCTTCCCGCCTTGCCGCGGTTGATCATGTGCCCATGCAGGTTGAGCACAAGCTTGCCGTTTTTGGCAATCTCTATGCGGCCAGCCTCCTTAGTGTTCCAATCGCACTTGAGATCCACGGTCACCGTGCCCGCAAACGACATCGAGGTCCAGCTCTCGATGGCCTCGATTGCCTGCTCCTCGGTGTAGATGTCGTAGCTGCTCTTATCGCCTTGTGAGGTGAGTGTAGCTATGGGCTGCGCATCCGCGTGAGCTTGCTGCGGCAAGGTGGCTGATGCGGCAAGCAGGGCGAACGCGGCTGCGAGAATGGCAACAGCCGTCCAAGCGGCCTTCTTGAAGGAGGCGGAGGTCGAGGTCATGAGGGATCCTTCTACGAGGGGATTTCTTTAATCTCTTATTCTACTACGCCATAAACTTGCAAAGGAAGGCTATGCGCGCCGGTACACAGCACGCGACCAACGTCCAAGTCGGCCTCAAGCCTTTGCAACCTACGCGGGAGAGCAATGCTCTCCCCTACGACGCTACGCGGCCAAGCGATCCTTGCAATGCATCGAATCCTACGAGCCACCGTCTGGGATCTGCAGGTCGCAGGATAGGGACGTGTCGTTAACGTGTGGTTCGTAGGTGCGCGTAGGGGCGCAGCCCTTCCCGCCCGGTCGCACCGTCAGGTGCGACGTCTTGAGAGGGCGCGGGCAGGGGAGTGTGCTGCGCAACGCCTCGCGCAACCGCTTATGTGCATAGTTGCGCGGAGCGAGCGCACGAGCGCCTAAAAGGCGCGAGCAGCGAAGCGCGCTGGAGCAGCGCACTCCCCCGCCCGCATCGTCTCGTAAGAGTCTGAGCGCAAGCCTGTCTCCGTCCCGCGCCTCTTACCAGGCAATTCCGTCACCATAGCTCGCACGGCAAACCACATACTCGCGCCTGATACGCGCAATGCCGTCTTTCTCGCCTTCATCGGCAATAATGCGCAAAAGCTTTTCCAGCAGCGCATTGGTATCCGGATGCATGAGGTTGTTGTAGCCGTCTTGCTGGCGCAAGAAGAACTCCAAGGCGCTGGCAGGCGTATAGGCCGCCCCTTGGTACACCTTGCAGGCAGCGATGCGGTCGCACAGCATCTCGATCACATAGCGCGTGGGCATGGGTTTGCCCTCTATGGTCCAATCTCCGCGGCCAACCACATCCATCCAATACTCCATGTGATGCTTGTTGCGACCCTTATGGTGCAGCCATGCCGTGCTAAATCCGCAGGCAGCGCGCTCGTAATCATTGGGACTGCGATGCCCGCTCCAATAACGTGCGCCTACTGCAAACTCCGTGGGGCTGTACTTGGAAAAGTCATGCGTTATGCCCTGCACATAAAGCCCGACCCTAAAGCACAATGCGCCCACCAAAAGCTTATGACGGGTGATGGTCTTGAGATGTCCCCATGCCTTGGCGCAGGTAACGTGCGCGTCTATGTCGTCAAAGTCGTTGCTCATAGCAAAAAGGATACCAGCACCTAAACGCCAAGTGCCTCACGCCGTATGCGGTGCATTCGATTACAATGGGCGTATCTGCGCATCTCTCTATGCGCAGACATCCGTTTTATCAGCATCCCGCAACGCAAGCGGGCAAACCACAGGGAGGGCACCTTGGCCGAATACGTCATCTCGTGCAGCTCGACTGCAGACCTGAGCGCCGAGCACTTTGCCAAGCGCAACATCAACTGGATTCCCTTCCATTTCTTCTTGGATGAGAAGCACTACTACGATGACCTGGGCAAGTCTATCTCCAACGCAGACTTCTACCAAGCCATGGTCGACGGCGCAGACACGCGCACCTCTCAGATCAACGTCGAGGAATATCGCGCCATCTTTGAGGGCTATGCCAATGAGGGCAAAGACGTGCTCCACGTGTGCCTGTCATCAGGTATATCGGGCACCTATAACGCGGCATGCATCGCCGCAGAGGAACTGCGCGATAAATATCCCGACCGCAAGATCTACGTCGTGGACTCGCTGTCTGCATCTTCTGGCTACGGCCTCCTCATGGACGGCGTGGCAGACAAGCGCGACGAGGGCATGACCATCGACGAGCTGCACGACTGGGTTGAGGCCAACAAAATCAAGCTCCACCACTGGTTCTTCTCGACCGACCTCACCTTCTTCATCAAGGGCGGGCGCGTCTCCAAGGCATCCGGCATCATCGGCGGCGCTCTCAAGATCTGCCCCATGCTCAACGTCAACAGCGAAGGCCGCCTCATCCCGCGCGAGAAGATCCGCACGCGCAAGCGCGCCATGAAGGCAGCCGTGGCCAAGATGCTCGAGTACGCAGACGATCGCGAGAACTACAGCGGCAAGGCCTACATCTACCACTCTGCTGTAGAGGAGGAGGCCAAAGAGCTTGCCCGCATGGTAGAAGAGGCCTTCCCCAAGCTGGCAGAGCCCGTGACCGTGTGCAAGATCGGCACCACCATCGGCAGCCACACCGGCCCGGGCACCATCGGCCTGTCGTTTTGGGGCGACCCCCGCACCGAGTAGGTCACCCTCACCGGCAGCTGGGCGCCCAACTGCCGTCCGCAACGCAAAGCACGGCCCTTCTTCTGGCAACGCGCTTATCAGCTAAGCGCCGCAACAAAAAACCGCTGCAAGCATCATGCTCGCAGCGGTTTTCTTTTAGCAGCAGACGCCTATGAGCCCGCGCCATGAGCAAGCGGTCACAAAACCCGCATGCGTTACTTGGTGGCCAGCGGCTCCTTGTCCAGATCGATGGACTCGGTGGTAGCCTGCGCGTCCTCCAGGCCCTTTTCGATGTTTTTGATCATGCGGCTCACGCGAATGTGATGCACCTTGGAAATAGGAGTGCGGCCATAGAGGCAGTTGTAGATGATCCAAGTGAACAGCGCCGTGAGGGCAAGGCCGGCAACAGCCAGGGCAAAAGAGCCCAGATGCAGCAAAGCGGTTGCGGTCTCGCCGGCAACCAGGTCGACACCCACGTTGTACATGTTGTAGCCGCCAACGGTGATCATCGCGGCAAAGCCCTCGCCGCCCCAGTTGGACAAAACACCAGACAGGCCGCAGGGGGCAAAGATGGCGCCCAGCATCCAAGCCAGGATCAAGATGTGCAGAGGCTCGCAGCCCTTAAAGAACTTGATGCCGATGAGATAGCAGCACTGGAAAAAGACAGCCAGCACGCCGCCGATCAAAAACGCATGGAAGAACACGGTGTTGTCCGTCACCTTCTCGACAACCCAAGAAGGCTCGCCAAAGCCCAAGGCCTCGCAGGCCGCGCCGATAGCGATGCAGATAGCGGCAAACAGCACGTTGAACCAGACGACAAACCAAACGCAGTTCCAAACGCACTTGCCGGCGGTCTCGTTAGATTTGGTCCAAGGGCCAACGGCCTTCATGCCAACAGCCATGGCAAAGCCGGAAAACGGCATGAGCGCGCCAAAGGTAGCCCACTTCTCCAGGATCTGGTAGACGCCGGTTCCGCCCAGGATGCAGCCGATCACACCCAACGAAACCAGCGTTGCACCGCCCATGAAAAACGACATGGGCGTATCTGCCAGCGTCACCTGCCAAAACGCCAAGATCGCCTGGGCGACCAACGCAAACAGACCACCAAGAAAGAAGCTGTAGATGATGGTCTTGTACGGCTTGATAACCATATGGGACATATTCTGTTTTCCTCTCTTGAAAAATTCCCCTCCTTGCATGACCTGCCAAGCAGTGCGGCCCTTTCCCCAAGCCGCCCGCGCATCCCTGCAAACCCCTCATGGGTCAAGCTAACCCGGTAAGCAGGAAAAACGCATATGCACAAGACATGCAAGATAACGGAGTAATTCTAAGAAAACACCCCCGGCTTGTCTATGAGCCGGGGGTGTCTAGCTTGCAATTATTCCGTTTGAAGCACCGCTTAAGGCGACGCTGCAACCCAAGAGGCTTGCACTAAAGCGATATCAGGCCAAACTGCGCACCCACAAAGGCCAAAAGCACCGCAAAGACGAGCACGGGGGCGATGTACTTGACCATGACGGCATAGGCATCTGCCAAGACAAACTTGCTCGAGATCCTGACCTCCTTGATGAGGGTCTCGGGCTTCATGACCCAGCCCACAAACAAGCAGGTCAAGATGGCAACGATGGGCATCATCACCGTGTTGGAGATGAAGTCGAACAGATCGAGCAGGCTGGAACCGGCGCCCAAGGGCTCGATAAAGCTCAGGCCGTTGTAGCCGGCGTTGACAAAGCAACCGACGACCAACGAATAGGCAAGGCACACCAGCGTCGCCTTGCGGCGCGACATCTTCAAGCCGTCAGAAACGCAGCTCACGCAGGCTTCGGCGATGGAGATGGCAGAGGTGAGCGCGGCAAAAAGCGCCAGCAAGAAGAAGACAAAGCCCACGATCTGGGCAGCAGCGCCCATATGCGCAAAGACGTCGGGCAAAGTGACAAACATCAGGCTGGGGCCGGATTTGGCAGCAACAGCCTCGGCAGAGCCCAAGGTCGCATACGCACCGGGAACGATCATGAGACCAGCCAAGATAGAGACGATCAGGTCAAAGGCGACGATGCGCGTTGTGGAGTGCGTGAGCGACTCCTTCTTGTCCAGGTAGGAGCCATAAGTAACCATGATCGCCATGGCGATGGACAAGCTAAAGAAGCACTGGCCGATAGCCGCCAAGACAAGCTCTGCAGACAGCTTTGAGAAATCCGGAGCAAAGAAGTACTTGACGCCGTCGAGCGCGCCGGGAATGGTCATCGTGTAGATGGCGATGCAGATAGCCATGATGATGAGCAGCGGCATGAGCACGAGGTTGACCTTCTCGATGCCCTTGTTGACGCCAAAGAAGACGATGCCGTAGGTAACCACGGCAAAAAGGATCATCCAAGCAAAGCTCTCCGGCCCGCCGGTGATAAAGCTCGTAAAGAAGGCGCCGCCATCGGCAAGAGCGGTTGCGCCATCGGTGATGTAGGCAGCCGCGTACTTGGCAACCCATCCGCCGATGATGGAGTAGTACGGCATGATGATGAAGGGCACGGCCATGGCCAGGATGCCGATGATGGAATACTTCTTGCCGTAGCGGTTAAAGACGCCCACGACAGAGCTCTTGGCATTGCGGCCCAAGGCGAGGTCGGTCAAAAGGAGCGACACACCCAAGGTAAAGACCAAAATCAGATAGACGACCAAGAACGTGCCGCCGCCGTACTTGGCGTCCAAATACGGAAAACGCCACATGTTGCCCAGGCCCACCGCCGAACCCGCAGCAGCCAGGATAAAGGCCCATTTGCCAGACCACGACTCGCGGTCTGCCTTGTTTTGACTAGACATACAATCTCCTTGCAAATCAGGCGCTTTGTTTTCAAAGCGCGAGCGTGTGCGAGTTTAACACGCGGCGCGCTTGCGAAAACTGCATAGAAGCCTTTCAAACCCTCGCAGCGCACCATGCGAGACGTGTATAGACGTAGCCCGCAAAGATCATGCAGCGCTGCATCCTAAACGACGCATCTGGGCCGCATGCGTGCAATATGGGCGGGTTTATCGGCAAAACATGCCCCGTGCCGGCGCATTTCTTTTAAACTGTTGCCCGCATCACAACCAACGGCATCCATGGAGGCCCTTATGAAGGACGCAAACTGCATCTTCTGCAAGCTGGGAGCACACGAGATCGACACCAACGTCGTCTTTGAGAACGACGACGTGCTCGCCTTTGACGATATGGAGCCGCTCATGCCCGTCCATACGCTCATCATCCCCAAAGAGCACTACGCCAACATCGGCGACAACGTGCCCGAAGAGATCTTGGGCAAGGTCATGGCCGCGGTCCCGCAGGTAGCAAAGATCAAGGGGCTCACCAACGGCTACCGCCTCATGATCAACACCGGCCACGACGCAAGCCAAAGCGTCCAGCACTGGCATGTGCACCTGCTGGGCGGCGGCTTGATGCCGCGCCCCAACGACCAAGACTGGGGTCCTGCGGCAACCAACGCCAAGGAGATGGGCTACTAAAAGCCCGCAGTGCAATCTGCGCCATTGCGAGGATGTGCTGGCAGACTTGCGCTCAGACTCGGCAACCGATCGCACTTAAAGCGCCTGCAGCTGCGGAGGAAACGCTCTGCGTTTCTAAGTCCTCGCTCCCGCAGGCGCTTTTCGCGCGATCTGCCTCCTATTCGCTCGTCAGCCAGCACATCCTCGCTGATTGAACCAAGACATGTTTTGCTCGGGCACAACGGCTAGCGCAAGGCCAGACTCTGCCTTCTTGCCGGTTGCCTCATTGCACCTGCAGACCTTACAGGTCGATCTCGTCGCGTGGGTCCATGAGGTCGTTGGGAGCAACGCGCACATCCACAAAACCGTACTCTGCAAGCGTCTCAAGCGTGCGATGCGGGACGGTAAGGTCGTCTTGAAACTGTGCGGCATAGGCAATCGCCTGCACGAGCGTGATGTTGTGCCTGAGGTCGGCCCATGTGTCCACATCCGGCATGGCAGGGATATAACGCACCGGCAACCCTTGCTTACGGCACTTCTCGACATACGCCGGAAGCACCGTAAGGCCGTCTTGGCAGTAGAAGACGCCCGTGTGGTCAAAGACGGTATCACGCGTCCATCCTACGATGCTCACGCCCATCTCCTGATCAGGGCTGAGCACAACGCCTCCCCCATCGACATCGCACAGCTCGTGCAGATGCTTGAAACCAAGTTCGATGACGTCATGGGTGAGCGCAGGCATATCGCATCCCATCGATAGAATCGTCTGATAGCCCATGCTCCACACCTGCGCAAAGGCATTGTTGTAGTGCTCGTCAAAGTTGGCGCCGCTGTCGCTGATAAAGGTGATCTTGCCCGGCCACAGTCCTTTTTGCTCAAAGAGCTCGCGCATGAGCGCAACCTGAGCTTGTCCAGGACTCGAGATGACGATGTCGTAACTGTCTATGCACTCGCATGATGACAGCTCGCCTTGGGCTTGCATGCGCTGGGCACAATCTGCGCAGCACTCCACGACATCAAACAGCATGCTCTCGTACAAGCGGCAAGCGTAATCTGGATCCAGATAGCCGTCTTTGAGCGTTGTGAGCCTGGTTTTGACCTTGCCTTCTTGCGGAACCTTGCTAAAGAGCAAGATCGCGTTTTTGCGCTGCTGCATAAATGCCCCCTCTGCCAGCGTGTTAGACAAATGCCGAGTATACGGCATCAAGACATGCAGCCAGAGTGCGCAGGTCTCTCAAAGCGGCCTTTAAGAACACAAAAAGCGACCCGGAAAGGAGGACGGGCCGCTTTCTGGCGCTTTTGCAAGCGCACCAGGAGCAGGTATGAACTCCCGGCTTGCAAGGCGCTTTGGGTAAAGTCAGGGAGCAAAACACCTTGCCAAATTGAGAAAGAAAGGAGTAAGGGTCTTACTCGTCCTACTATACGCAGCTCAGATTGCACTCGGTAGTCGGCAAAGAATCGGTTTGCCAACAGCGGGCAACAGCACGTAAACGCCAGCGTTGCCGTCATGTTTTAGGTACCGGGCCAAGTGTCGCGCTAGCAGGCTTTATCCTAAGATTCGATTGATGCCGATAGCGTATATCCCTCATTTACTATAATTCTTGATGCAGTATAATCTCTGCTGCAAGAAGGGATTTAAGGGAGTCTGCATCTATGGTCATGGAAAACGAGAACGCGCTCAACGCAGAAGAAGTCGCCAAGATCTTGAAGATTGGGCGCAACGCCGTGTACAACATGGCAAAATCCGGAGAGCTCACCTCGTATCGCATCGGTCGCAAACTCCGCTTTACCTACACTGATGTCCTCAACTACATAGAGGGTTCACGCGGTGCAGGTCCCGCTCAAGCGATTGCAAGCACTCCCGCAATCCAGCCCGCATCCAGCATCGACCAGCCCTCGCAGGGATTCATCATCGCAGGCCATGACACTTTGCTCGAGGTTTTAGCTGCGCACTCGCAAAAGCGCGGCACCAACATCATGCTCACGAGCATGAACAGCTACGACGCTTTGCATGCGCTCTACAAAAACCAGATCAGCGCCGCGTGCTGCCATATGTACGACTACGAAGAAGACGAGTTCAACGTCCCCTTTGTCAAACGCATGCTCCCCGGAGAAGAAGTCGTGCTCATCTTGCTTGCCGTGCGCACGCAGGGCTTCTTGGTGGCAAAGGGCAACCCCCTGCGCATCAACTCGCTGCAAGACCTCACGCGCCCAGAGGTCCGTTTTACCAACAGGGAGAAAGGCTCCGGGGTGCGCGTCTACCTCGACGGCTGCCTTAAGCAAGAGGGGATCGACAAGAAGCTCATCAGTGGCTATGACAACGAGATGACCAGCGAGATCTACCTCGCTGCACGCATCAGCCAAGGTCATGCCGATGTGGGCATCGGACGCCAGCAGACTGCAGAACACGTTAACGGCGTCGACTTCATCCCGCTGTACCAAGAGGAGTACGCGCTTGTGATGAAGAAAGCCACACTCGAGTTGCCCGAAGCCAAAGCGATCTTGGGAATCATGGCAAGCGGCGAGCTGCAAGAGGCGCTGTCGCACACAGACGGCTATGACATGAGCCGCACCGGCCGCTACACCTTTATTGGAATCTAATGCGGCGCTCGACAAGCAAAAGAACAGGTAAAACCAGCGCAGCACCTCTTGTGCTAAAAGAAAATCCTAGCGGTTCATACGCCAGATAAGATGCAGGAAGAAAATCAAAAGCGCATAGCAAAGTTGCAATGACTGCCCAAGCCAAAAGAGCTCTTAGACCTTGCGCTCTCAAAAAGTACGCGAAGTAGGCACTTCAAACGCCACATGTCGAGTGGTCGGCATTTTTGCGTTGCAAAACCGCAGGTAACAGCGTCGTAGTTTTAGGTCTACTGGCCATGCCGCAAAGCAAGTGCCTACTTTCGCGTATTTTTTGTTAGCAACGGGGACCAAGAGGCAAAACAACCCGCTCGATAGCGGGTTGGAAGTTGCGCGCAAAACTGACGTCTGACGTCTGATGCTTGACGCTTGATGTCTCGCCGACCCCGGTACCTCGCCTTGCATTCTTAGGCGAGGTACCGGACGAGCTGGAGGCAGCCCGAGGGAGAACTGCCGTCCTCGTGAGAGAGAGTCTTCGCTTGGCAGAGACGGGCTGGCGACCCGCGAGGAAAGGAGGAAGCCAAGTGAAGTAACAAGGACAATATATTCTAGCTTGAGAATAATGTCTATAGTTTTCCAAGAATAATTCTAGAAATTCTGGCTCTCTTCATCTTTGGGCATATCGTGCTCTAGGCTTCTCGCTCTCAAAAAGTGCGCGAAGTAGGCACTTCAAACGCCACGTGTCGAGTAGCCGGCATTTTCACGTTGCAAAACCGCAGGTTGCAGCCTCGCAATTTTTAATCTACTCGCCAAAACACAAAGCAAGTGCCTACTTCGCATACTTTTTGTTAGCAACGAGGACCAAGACAAAGCCGGCAGCACCCTCAAGGACTGCGCCTGCCCCCTTCACGCCCTACTTTGTCACCAGGTAGAGATTTCTCGCATCAAAGTGAACCGGGACGACATCTCCCGCCTTAGGTCTGAACGGTGCGTTGTTGGGACCCTTGTCCAAACGCCAGAAGATAAGCGTGTTGTCGGTCCCCTTAGGTGGCTCAAGCGTCACCAGGCAGTCAAAGCGGTTCTCTATGATGCGGTGCACGATCATCTCATGGCAGTTCACACGACCGCTTTGCCCACCGTCGGCAGCATCATCTTTATAGATGTACTTGGCGCGAATACCCACATAGGCAAGATCGTCAGGCACAACGGTATTCGGGCCCACATCGAGCTCGATACCCCAATCGATAGCCTTGATGCGTTGGTTGCCCACGCTGCATGCGCGGCTTATGTTCTTGCAACCAGACAACTTGAGCGCGGCAAGCGTCGAGGGTTGTGTGACGACTTGCTCGGATGTTCCCAGCTCCTCGATCTTGCCGGCGCTTACCACGGCGATGCGATCGCACAGCCTAAAGGCCTCGTCGATATCATGGCTCACGTAGAGAATCGTTCCCTCAAAACTCTCGAAGACATCCAGCATGTTTTGCTCGAGCCCCGCTTTGAGATGCGCGTCAAGCGCGCTAAAGGGCTCGTCCAGCATCAAGATGTCGGGCTGCGCAGCCAGCATGCGCGCAAGCGCGACGCGCTGTTGCTGCCCGCCAGAAAGCCTGAGCGGATAGCGGTCTTGGAAGCCGTCCAGGTCAAACATCCCCAGATAGCGCTTAACGCGAGAAGCGACCTCGTCTTTGGAAAGCCCCTTGGGCATGCCCGCAGCGACGTTTTGCGCAACATTCATATTGGGAAACAGCTGGTAGTTCTGAAACAGCAAAGCCGTCTTGCGCTGCTGCGGCGTGAGGTTGATCTTCTTGCTGCTGTCAAAGAAGGTCTTGCCGTTGACGATGATATGGCCCTCATCCGGCGTCTCCACACCGGCGATGCAGCGCAACGTAAGGCTCTTGCCGCATCCGCTCGCACCCAAAAAACCCACGGCCTCGTCTTGAGCGCAAAGCTCTATGTCCAAGTCAAAGCTCGGCAGATGCTTCTTGATCTTGATATCGAGTGCCATTACCGGCCTCCCCTCTGCGCCTCATCAGCAGGCAAGGCCGCATCGGCAGCAAACCCCATATCCTCGTCGATGCCGCTGGCGCCCGCCCGGCGGAACTTTTGCACGTGCGCGCTGTAGAGGTTGATGAACATGATGATCACAAAGCTGATGACGATGACAACGATGACCCAGAAGATGGCGACATCGGTCGAGCCTCCCATCCACGAGAAGTAGATGGCGATGGGCATCGTCTGCGTAACACCGGCGTAGTTGCCCGCAAAAAACAGAGTTGCGCCAAACTCGCCCATGGCGCGCGCAAAGGCAAGTACCAAACCCGCAGCGATAGACGGCCAAGCCAGCGGAAGCATGAGCTTGCAGAAGATGCGACCCTCGCTCCAGCCAAGCGTGCGTGCCGCATCCAGCATGTTGATGTCAAGTGCCTCGAAAGCGCCCAGCACCGTGCGGTACATAAGCGGAAAACCCACCACTGCAGCAGCGATCACAGCCGCCGGCCAGGTGAACACAAGGTCTATACCATGGGCGATAAACCATCGGCCTACGCACGTGCTCTTGCCAAACAGCAGCAACAGCAAAAAGCCGCAGACTGTAGGCGGCAGCACCATGGGGATGGTAAAGATGGAGTCGAGCACGCTTTTCCAACGGCTCTTGACATGCATGCTGCGCCAGGCGGCTAAAAGGCCAAAGACAAAGATGAACACCATAGCCACTGCCGCCGTCTTGAGAGACACCCACAGCGGACGGTAGTCGATTTTGCCCAAAAGAGCCATCAGACTGCCAAACACACCTTCTTGCTGCGCCACCTGCACCTGAGTGGCCTCAAGCAGCTGGAAGGTGTCGCAAAACGAAGCTACACCCTTGTTGTTGTCGAGACCCTTCTTGGTCACGATGGCGTAGTAGTAGCCAGATTCGACCTCGGTGTTGAAGGCGATGGTCACATCGCCGTCCTTGTAGCTTTGCTTGGAGGTGAAGACATAGTCGTGCTTGGTCTTGGTAAGCGAAGGGCCTCCGTTTGAGAATCCGGCATCGAGCTGTTCGAGCATGGTTTTGAAGAGGTTTGCCTGCTTGGTGTTGCCCGTGTCAAAACCCGCGGCATCCGCCACGTCCTGGGGCACGTAGACAACCGCCGTACCGTTTAGATCGACAACCGTGACGTTTTGAGAGGCGTCTTCTCCCAGCGCATAGGCATAGCCCAGATAATCGCCGTCATAGCTTTTATTGGTGCCCACTTGCAAACGCGTAAAGCCCGACAGGCCAAAGCCTGCCTCGTCAGAGACGATGGAGGTACCCTCTTGCGCACCTGTCGTTGTGTCTGCATAAGCACAACCAAACGTGCCAACGGCAAACATCACCACACACGCTAAGGCTGCGCAAACTCTGGCAAGGTTTTTGATCATCGGGCCCCCTCAAAAGCCAAAAGAGGGCAGCGGCATAGCGCCACCGCCCTCTTTCTCTAACTCAAGCTACAAGGCTTGCCTGCACTGGCGGTTTAGTTCTCTGCCAGCTCGAAGCCGTACTGCTGCCAAACCTTGAGCGCATCGGCGTCGGTCATGCAGAAGTCGATGAAGTCCTTGGCAGCGTCTGCATTAGCAGAATCCGTAACGGGTGCGCCGGGGTAGGAGATCGTCTTGTGCATGTCGGCGGGCACAGTGTAGATGCTCTGGATGCCGTCGTAGCGATAGAGGTCGGAGCTGTAGACAAGGCCCACGTCGCACTGGCCCTCGTTGACATAGGAGGCAACGGTGCCAACCTTGTCTGCGCCGTCGTTGATCTTTTTGGCGATGGACTTGTCGTACTTGACGGTAAGGGTGCCGTCTTCGGCCTCGGTGATCTTGCACAGGCCAGCACTCTCAAGAGCCTGGACGGCGTACTTGCCGGCGGGGACGACGTTGGGGTCGCCGATGGCGATGGAAGTGATGGAGTCGTTAGTGCCGAGCTCCTTGAGGTCGGACACCGTGATCGTAGAAGAGGCGCCGGTCACGAGAACGAGGTCGTTGACGAACATGGTCTTGGTGTCGTCTGCTGCGCAATAGCCGCCTTCCTGCGCGGTGGTCATAGTGCCGGCAGAGGCAGTGATGAGCACGTCTGCGGATGCGCCGCCCTGCAGCTGAGCGACAAGGTCGCCGGATGCCTTGAACTGGGTGTCGGCAAAGGTAGTGCCGGTCTTTTGCGTATAGAGCTCCTGGACCTCGGGCAGAGCCTTCTCCAAAGAGTTGGCGGCAAAGACCTGCAGCTCGACGGTCGAAGAGGTAGTCGTGCTGCTGGAGCTGGAGCTGCCAGAAGTGCTGCTTCCGCCGCAGCCAACCATCGCAAAGCTCGCAGCCAAACTCAAAGATGCTGCTGTTACGACCAGGCCCTTGGCAAACGTGCGTCGGTTCATCTCGTTTCCCTTTCTTCTTTCCCGCTCTCCTCTTGGCGGGATTTATACTCGAATCAGCACAAAGCCGATTGCGAATATTGTTCAAGCGAAATAATTCTGCGTCAAGAATTATTCGCGTTCAAGATGTTTTGTTCAATTTTTTAGGACGAAAAGGGACGAAATAACACGAACCGCTTTAATCTAGACTTAATAGGGATGAGATTACTAGACACGAACTCCTAGCAAAAACCTTGGTTTTCCTGCCAGGTCGCACTCGATCTGCACCCTTGCAAAACCAGCGGCAACAGCGCGTCGCGCTGCCTCGTCAAGACAAGTCTCATGCAGCTCAAAAACAAAGGAGCCGCCGGATGCGAGCAGCAGCGGTGCAACCTCAAGCAGGCGGTCAAAGAACTCGAGTCCGTCTGCACCGCCGTCAAGCGCCAGATGAGGCTCAAAACCAACAACCTCCTGGTCAAGCTCGCTCATCACGGCAGTGGGGATATAGGGAGGGTTGCTCACCAGCACGCCAAAAGGCCCTTCGACGCCATCGGCGCAATCCGTCTGCACGATCTCTACCAGCTCTTCTAAATCCAAGGCTTGAGCGTTGCGCTTAGCGCAGGTTATGGCTTGAGGCGAGATATCGGTTGCCGTGACATGGGCGCCCGTCTCTTTGGCAATAGACAGCGCGATGCAACCCGTCCCGCAACCCACCTCCAACACGCGTGGCGTATCTACACCTTCCAAGCGGCTGATGACATGGTCGACGATGAGCTCGGTCTCTGGGCGTGGAATCAAGACGCCTTTGGCCGTGCGCAAGATGATGTGCCTGAAGCCCACCTCTCCTGTCACGTACTGCAAGGGCTCGCCTGCCCCGCGGCGACGCAGGCTCTCACGCAGGGTATCGCGCTCTGGTGCCGACAGCGGACGGTCGTAGTAGGCGTAGATCTCTACGCGGCTTAGGCCCGTTGCCGCGCTCATAAGCCACTCCGCACTGCGCGAGGGATGCTCGTCGCCGTGACGCTCAAGGTAATCCACACACCAGCTCATGGTGCGTTGCACCGTCCAGACGTCATCTGTTGCCATTGCGGTAAAGATTCCTCTCCATAGTAGAAAGGCAAGCGACATATGCCGCCTGCCTTGTCCCGTTGTTTAAATGCCTGACGATCGTACCTGCGACCCGGTGTTGGCTGCAAGTAGATTCTTCGACTCCGCTCGCTTGCGCTCGCTTCGCTCAGAATGACACACCTGGGACGAGCTCCACGGGCTTGCTTCGCTCAGAATAAGCGCCTCAACGTCAAGCCGCTACGCGGCGGCCTATGGCCGGCCTTGAGGCTCCTTGTTGGGCTGTTCGCAAGCCTGCAGCCGCAACAACACATCGGGAAACGAGCCGGCAGCAACCGCTTGCGCGAGGTTACTCTTGCTCTCCTGCCGTTGCAGCCTCGAGGCGCGCAGCGCGGTCTGCTGCGGCAAGGTTCTCGATCATATCTGCCAGGCCGTCGCCGTTGAGGATGCCGTTGTAGGTGCCGTTGTAGCCGATGCGGTGATCGGTCACGCGATCTTGCGGCCCGTTGTAGGTGCGGATCTTCTCGGAGCGGTTGCCGCCGCCGATCTGCGCGCGGCGGTCTGCACCCAAGGCGGCCTGCTGCTCTTGGAGCATCTTGTCGTACAAGCGCGCACGCAAGACCTGCATCGCAGCCTCGCGGTTTTGCAGCTGGGATTTCTGGTCTTGGGACTGCACCACCAAGCCGGAGGGCAAGTGCGTGATGCGCACGGCGGAGTCCGTCGTGTTAACGCACTGGCCGCCGGGACCGCCGGCACGGTAGACGTCGATACGCAGGTCCTCTTGCTTGATGTCGAGCTCGATATCGTCTGCCTCGGGCAAGACGGCCACGGTGGCGGTGGAAGTCTGGATACGGCCCTGGCTTTCTGTCTTGGGGACGCGCTGCACGCGGTGCACGCCGGATTCGAACTTCATAGAGCTGTAGACCTTGTCTCCCAGCATCTTGAACTCGATCTTGGAGAAGCCGCCTTGGTCGGACGGATTGGAATCGATGACCTCGATCTTCCACTTCTTGCTCTCTGCGTAGCGCGTGTACATCTTGAAGAGGTCTCCCGCAAAGATCGCGGCCTCGTCGCCGCCGGCGGCGCTGCGGATCTCTACGATGATGTCCTTCTCGTCGTTGGGGTCTGCCGGCAAGAGCATGAATTTGATCTCTTCTTCAAGCTCGGGCAGCTGAGGCTCGATCTCTGCGATCTCCTCTTGCGCAAGCTCCTTAAAATCCGGGTCCGTCTCGTTTTTGAGGACGTCTTTTGCGTTTGCGAGCTGATCGGACAGGCTCACGTACTTGCGCGCGTTTTCTACCAACTCGCGCTGGTTGGCGTGCTCCTTGGTGAGCTTGGTGTACTCCTTCATGTCAGACATGATGGCAGGGTCACCCAGCTTGGCTTCCAAGGCCTCGTATGCCTCGATGATCTTAGTGAGCTTGTCGTACATACCTCAAGGGTCCTAACTACTTAAACGCAATGAATCGTAACGATTAATTATCCGCTTTAGCCATTCGCTTTGCAAGAAGCACCAGGCAGCTATGCAGCGGCTAGACGCAGCGGATTAGTTGAACTTGAATATCTTGCGGGCAAGCTTATAGCCGTTGAGCAAGAGCTTGTCTCCCACCTTGCCGTCGAGTTGCGCTGCCGCGCCAACAGGCATGCGCTTGATATGGGCGAGCATCTTCTTGTCATGCTCTCCCAGATACTCCCAGATGCCCTCGCGCAGATCCTCTTTGTCTTCGCGGTCGCTCATCATAGAGAACACCGTGCAGATCATGAGCATCATGGCCAGGTAGCTGTACATGTAGTTGCGCAGCTTGCGGCTTTTAACCTCGCGGTCCAGATGGTAGGCGTCGATCATCTCGCGCGTGATGCGCAGCTGCTGGTCGATGCGGCCGATCATGACCGACTCGTTGACCGACTGGTCCTCGCGGCCGATGAAGTAGCGGTAGAGGTCGACATCCAAGTAGAAGATGCGGTTGCAATGCGGCAGGGGCTTGTAGACAAAGATGTTGTCGACGTAGAAGGTATGGCGCGGCAGGTTTAGGTCAACCTCACGCAGCATGTTGGTGCGATAGACCACGCTATGCATGAGAATGTACTTGCTGGGCGGGAAGCTGCCCATCTCGTCCCAGGTAAACACGCGGTTGGCCGGCAGCTCCTTGCGGTAGCGCACGGGCTCTTGGGTGTTGGTGGTGGTGTGCTCGTAGACGTAGTTGACCACCATCAGATCAAGCGGGTTGCTCTGATACTCGCGCAAAGTGGCAAGCATGTGGCAGTTGGCGCCGTTGTTGAGCCAGTCATCGGAGTCAACGACCTTGTAGTACAAGCCGCGGGCCTCCTCCAAGCCCTTCATAACCGCAGCGCCATGACCGCCGTTTTCCTGATGGACGGCGCGCACGATGCCGGGGTAAGCAGTCTCCCAGACCTGGGCCTTCTCAAAGGTGTTGTCCTTGGTAGAGCCGTCGTCGACGATGATGATCTCTATGTCGTCTGCGTTGCAGGCGAGTATGGACTCTATGCAGTTGTCCATGTACTCCGCAGAGTTGTAGCACGGGATCGCATAGGTGATGAGCTTTTCGGGCAGGGGGCAAACCGCGGTCTCATCCGCGGCGGAGGCTTGCTTCTTCTTGCGGTTGATGAGGGCCATCAATCGGCTCCTTTCTGATGGCGCAATCCCACGATCAGGCGGGCTTTGCGTTGGTACAGCTCGAGCTATGATACGCCACGAAGACACGTCGTCGCCCGTTCATACATTTGTCTGCTCAAAACAAAAGGGAGGCCGCATAACCTGCCGCCCCCCCAGTGCTCTATATCGTCAAAGGCTACTTGCCCATAATCGCCTGAACGCAGGTGATGGCCGTGGTGCCCACGATGTCGTCTACCGAGCAACCGCGCGACAGGTCGCTCACCGGCTTGGCAATGCCTTGCATGACGGGGCCGTAGGCTTGAGCCTTGGCCAAGCGCTGCACGAGTTTGTAGCCGATGTTGCCCGCGTTGATATCCGGGAAGATCAAGACGTTGGCGTTGCCGGCAACAGGGGAATCCGGCGCCTTCTTGCTGCCCACGCTGGCAACGATGGCGGCATCTGCCTGAAGCTCGCCGTCGATCATGAGCTGGGGGGCCTTCTCTTTGGCGATAGCCGTGGCCTCGCGCACGCACGCAGGGCTTTCTCCCTTGCCAGAACCGTACGTGCTAAAGCTCAGCATAGCCACGCGAGCCTGCCCGCCGCAAAGCGTCTCGAAGGTATGGGCCGATGCGATGGCGATCTCTGAGAGCTCGTCTGCCGTGGGAAACAGGTTGAGCGCGCAGTCGCCCATGACAAACAGGCCACCGTCACCAAGCTCGCAATCAGGGACATCCATCACAAAGCTCGAGCTCACGAGCTTGGTACCGGGCGCGGTCTTGAGGATCTGCAGGCAGGGGCGCAGCGTATCTGCCGTGGAATGACATGCGCCGCTCACCATGCCGTCGGCGTGGTCAAAGTAGACCATCATGACGCCAAAGTACGATACATCCCTCACGAGCTCTTGAGCCTGCTCAAGCGTCATGCCCTTCTTTGCGCGCAGCTCGGCCAGCTTGGCGGCATACTGCTCTGCAAGCTCGCTTTGCGCGGGGTCGATAGTCTGGATATCGGTCAGATCGATGCCATGAGCCAAGATCTCGTCAGCGCTGCCCAACACGATGCACTTGGCGATGGACTCGTCGGTGATGCGGCGCGCGGCCTGCACAACCCTGGCGTCTGCGCCCTCCGGAAACACGATGGTGCGGACGTCTTGCTTTGCTCGGTCGATAACGCTGGAGAGAAAATCGCTCATGAAGGCTCCTCAAAAAGTCGATGGAGACGCCGCGGCAAGCAGCGCGGCGGCATTCATACTGCTAGCGATGATACGTCACACAACACGCGTTGACGCTGGCAGAGGCACATAAGACGGGCTTGCGGCGGCACGGACTCGGTGCGACAGATTCCAGGTGCCTCAGCGCGCAAGCCGTCCTCCTCTATGGACAGCCAATGCTGCTCGAGGAAAATTGTCACCAGATTTAACATCAAAAGGTGACAATCACGCTATCATAGGCAACCCGTAAACCAATACAAAGGAGCATCCATGCCCGCTTCTGCAGCATCTGCCAACCCCTCCCCCATCGCAAAGACGCCTCTCACGCGCACGCAGCGCATCGCACGGTGCGCGCTGCTCGTGGCCCTGCTCATCGTGAGCTGCTTTGTCACCATCCCCATCGGCCCGGTCTCCTTCACGCTGCAAACAGGCGTCGTCATCTTGATCGCCTTGATCTGCAGCCCGCTCGAGGCTGCCTTGGCCTGCGCGGTCTACGTCTTGATGGGAACGGTGGGGCTGCCTGTCTTCTCTGGCATGACCGGCGGGCTCGTCCGCGCTTCTACGGGTTACCTTATCGGCTTTATCGTAGGTGCGGGACTTGCATCCGCGCTCAGAGTGGGCCTGCGCAAGATCGGCATACCTTCTTTGGGCGCCGATGTCTGCACGGCCATCGTCTACATGGTCATCGCCGATTTCTTGGGCGCCGTATGGTACGCCTTCTACGGCGGCGTAGGGCTGCTGGCTTCCTTTGCGGCTATCGTCGCGCCGTTTATCGCCGTGGACTGCATCAAAGCGGTGCTGGCGATTATCATCGCCACAGCCGTACG
>CAVAPV010000007.1:0-54088 GCA_963590525.1 Agathobacter rectalis | reverse complement strand
GCAGCGCCAGGCTGCGGGAGGGTAGGGCGCCGCTGGGCCGACCGGGGGCTCTCGCCGTTTGGGGGCGCTTTGTGTATAACTTTTCCTACGTGCGCAATTGCTAAATGCGGTTGCTCGTTGCTGCGCTGTCTTCGTCGATATCAATTGATCCGCATCTTTTGTTTCGTCATGATTCGTCCCTTTTCATTATTGTTCGCACTTTCCTATATAGCTACAAAACTATAAAAACCTATACTTGTCCTCTATTGGGAATAGATATGGGATGTCTTGTGCCTGTCTACATCGGATAGGCATGGGACATCGTGTGCGTTTTGACTTGAATGGATGGCTTGCTTGATGGATTTGAGGGTGTCTAAGACTGCGAAGACTGCACTTTGCCTTGCACTCAGCACGTCTTTGGCTATGTCGATGCCCTCTGTTGCAGCAGCTACGCAAAGCGGTGCTGCTGATACTTCATTATCTATCTCCGCTATGGCGCTCTCTTCAAAGAATGACATCAACTCTTTGTGGACTAGCCAAGATGGGTCAACGGATACTCAACTAACTATCAAAAAAGGTGGTACTTACTACCTCAGTGCGGATCTTGAAACCTCTGCTCTGCTGGCGATTGATGCTGCGGGCAAAGACGTCGTCATCAAGCTCCAGGGCCATACGTTTACCTGCACTGAGCGCGCTATGGGTGCTGCCCTTAGGGTGCTAGCTGCAAAATCCGTGACTGTGGAAGGCGACGACGGTCAGATCATCTACAAAGGCGGAGCGCTTCCCTGTGGCATCAAACAGGAAACCGGCGCGCTTGTGCTTAAGGATCTCACAGTTAAATCAAGCACCGACGACACCCACACCAACCTCAATCGCCACGACGGGTGCGGGGTGATGGTTAACGGCGGCAGCTTGGAAATGAAGAACTGCCAGGTGAGCGTTGACATGTCAAACCAGTCGGAGGCGTTGGACGACGGAAGCAAATCCCTCAAGGGAGGACCTTCTGGTGTGTATATCGGCGCCGATGCAGGCGCTGCTACGCTTGTAGGCTGCACGGTTAAATCCACGGCCTCGTCTTTGGCGGTTAAAAGCGCAGATGGAGATGAGACGAGCGGTTATGCCTACGGTCTGCAGGCTTTGACCAGCAAAAAAGTCACCGTCAAAGGTGGCAGCTACACCGCAGTTTGCGCGCAAGGTGATGCGTTTGCTATGCGTGCTACCAAGCTGAGCGTTGTGAACAAAGGCAAGAAGGGCGTGGCCGTAACAGCTAAGGCGGGGCAACGCGCCATTGGAATCGAGTCAACGGCTAAAAAGGGCGTTGAGCTTGACTGCAAGCTTACGGCTAACTATGGCAAAGCCTTTGCTGCAGATGTTGAGGCCGCGCTTTGCAGCTCTGCAGAGAAGGCTTTTGTTATCGGCAAGAACTTTGACGGCAAGTCTCTTGGTGTGATGACAGGCAGTGATGACGATGCTAACAAAGAGGGCATGGTCGCCGCGGTGCTCTCTTCTAAGGCAAACCTGAGCAGCAAACAGGTCAAATCTATGTTTGTCAGTGCGAGGACGGATATCGCCAGCACGCTTGAGCTCAAGAACGGCAGGGTCGTCTTCAAGCTCAAGAGCAGCAATGCTGTGGCAAAGATCGGCTCAAAGAAGTACGCATCGTTTGCATCTGCCTTGGCAGCGGTAAAAAGCGGTCAGACGATCAAGCTTCTGGCCAGCATCAAGAGCATGGCGATAACAAGAACGCTCAGCTCAAGCAAACTTATCACTGTGGACCTCAATGGCAAGGCGTTGGAGTCTGCGTCGATCAATACTCAGGCCAAGGTTGTTGTCGAGGATTCGACAGACGGCAAGGCAAAGATAAGCGCCCAAAACGCGACGGCGCTTTCTGTTGCCAACGTGCAGGAGCTCACCGTCAAAGGCGTGAAGCTGAGTTCCAAGAGCGCAAACGCCGCCACGACGGCGGTAAGCATTGCAGCATCCGCTGCGATTACGTTTGAGGACGTGACTGTCAGCGCACGTTGCGGCAAGGGCTCTGCTGTTGGAATCAACATGACAGGCAGCAGCTCTCTTGTGCTTAAGAGCAGCAAGGTCTGCGCAAACGGAGACGGGTCATCGACATCTGCGTATGGCATGAAGACGATCATGCAAGACAGCCAAGTCTCTTTGTACGGTAGCCGCGTTGAGGTGGGCACCGTGAGCGGAACGGCCGGCGGTTTTGAGGGCAAGGGCTCGCTTTTGCTATGCAAAAACGGCTCGGATCGCTCTAAGGTCTTAGTAAACACGAGCGCCGCCTCGAGCTACGTCTTTGGCGTGAACATGACGAGCACCTCTGGATCTGTGTCGAGCTGCGTGCTTGACGATGCAGACGTGAGCGTTATGTCAGGTGCAGATTCCTCGCAGGGCGAGTATTGGTGCTTACTTGCTGGTTCTGCAGACCCCAACCAAGAGGCGCGCTGGGAGTTCAAGGGTGCGTGCACGCTTAGAAGCGCCAATGACACGCATGTGACCCAGTACAAGCAGCCTATTGTGATCGATGCGGGAGCATCGTTTGGCAGCGATGTCGTTTTGAACAGCAACGGGCTCAAGAAATGCGTGATTGCCCAGGCGGCGGATGGCTCAAGTGATATCACAGGGCTGGCTTCTAAGCTTGTGCCGTATCAGAAGAGCAACTACGTTGATTGGCACGCAGAGGCGTACAACGGCAATGCGACGTTGTGCTGGCGTTTGGCCGACTGCGTGACAAATGCTCGCACTTCACAGAACTATCAAACGCTTGCTGATGCTATTGACGAGGCAAATGAGGGCGACACGCTTTCTTTGACTGCGGATATCGTGACGACGCAGGCTTTGAGCATAAACAAGGCGGTCACGATAGATTTGTCGGGACATGAGCTGACGATGAAAGCCGGTAAGAACGCTGTGGCGGGTGCCTCGGGTTCTGCCGCAGCCATCGTGTACAGCGGCAGCGGGCAAGCTACGTTCAAAGACTCGACGCGTAGCGGGTCGATCAACATCACCGCAGGTTGCGATGCAGAGACGGACACGACGCTTGGGACGATTTACCAGGGTCTGGCCGTTACGGGCGGCGGTACGTTTAGCTTGGATGGATGCGCCTTCAATCTGAGCTATGCCGGTGCGGGTAGCACGCAAGCCGAGATGACCTTGCGTGGCATAGGCGTGGTGCGCGGCGCGCTTAAGCTCTCTAACGGCGCGTCGCTCAACGTGAGCTCGGCCCCTGTTAGCCAAGGGGCTGTTGCCCCAGTTAACGCAACGGGCATCTATGCAAGCCAAACCTCTGCTCTTGCCGCCGGCGCTTACTCTGTAGATATCGACGCAAGCTCGAGTGTTAACGTGAGCAACCAAGCAACGGCTATCGAGCGCGGCTCCATCCACTATGCAGAAAGCTCGAGCCTGGGTGATATCGGGCTGGGTGTGGCGCCTCTTGCGCGCATTTGCCCAGACGAGTCCAGCGACCGCTACAAGGAGATCGTCGATAAGTTTCGCAAGAACGCAAGCTTGGATTCAAGCGCAGAAGGCGACACCACCTACGACACGCAGATCTACTATGTTGCGCCCATGCAGCTTGATGACGGAACCTATATCTGGGCGTTTTCTGCTCCAGTGAGCGCTAATGACCTAGGTAAACCGGAAAGCATCGTGCCAGCGCTCATCTTTGAGCAAAGCACGTATCAGGTGGCTGCTCAAGCAACGGGCATCGAGGGAAGCGCTGCTTTTGCCGGCAATGTGAGAATCGCCGGCCGTGTAGGCGCGACCAGCAGCGGAAGCGGTTCCTATGCGCTTAAGGCGCTTGGCAAGGGGATCTGGACGCTAGCGGGATCGGCAAGTGCAAGCGGTGCAACGGGCAGCTATACCCTTGCAACCAAGGTGCTTGACCTGCGTGATTACTTTGATCTCGAAAACGTGAGCAAGCAGGTGACCTACCCTTCCAGTGCGAGCTCCAGCCAAAAAGTGGTCGAGCAGGTTCAGGCTGTCAATCAGCAAGTTGCCAGCACCTCTACGGCAAAGGTCGTTGATGGCAGCGGAAACGAGATTACGCCAGCTCAAAAGCAGGAGGCCTCGCAGGCAACGCCCAACAGCGGGCGCACGGGCAAGGTTGCCGTCACTTTTGCAAACTTGCGCGCAGCAGATGGCTCAAGAGTCGAGAACACGCAGGTCGACATTGACTTGGGCTCTTGCCTTAAAGAAAACGAGCTGCCTACTCAGCCTGATTACACTGCGGCAGATGGTAGCGTGTACCGCTTTGCGGGTTGGGCGATAAGCGACTCCCAGACCATTGACGCGCAATGCATGACAACGCTTGTCATCGATGACAACATCAAAGGCGCTTCTAAAGGGGCGGTGACCTTTACCGCTCTGTATGTGCGTGTCGAGGCAGATGAGCATCTGGTGACCTTCAAGAACGGCAACGAGGTTATCGCCTACGCCGTCAAAGACGGTAAGCGCCCCAGCTATGGCGATGCTAACGCTGGCGACGCTGCCAAGATCCCCGCGCATGACTCCAAGAGCGGCTATTCCTTTACCTTCAAGGGATGGCTTGCAGGATGGAACGCCAGCGATGTGTGGGAGCAAGGCGACGGCAGCATCACGACCAAGCTGCCGGCGGTAACAGGCGATGTGGTTTACACGGCGCGCTACAAGACAACCCGATCTGTCCAAAAGATCTACTTCTATTCTTGGCGCAAGGGTGCGACCGGCTACTCCTATACCTATAACCCCGCATCCGAGGTGCAGACCGGCGATGACCCTACCTCTTTGGCCAACAGCATTGCGCAGGTGGGCAGTGTGGTGGAGACAGATGACGCCACCTATGTGATGCTGGGATGGTCGGTGCGCAAGACTGACACGCAACCTGTCTACACAACGAGCTTGCCTGCTATTGCCGAGCAACGCTGGGGCGACAGCAACATCTACTACGCTATCTACGCTCTAAGCTCGCAGACGTATAACGTGCGCTTTATGAACGGCGATGCGCAATGCGCCTATGCAAGCGACCTCAAGGCTTCGACAAGCGTGGATGCCGCTTTTGCAGGCTGCGGTGTGGACAAGCCCGCAAGCAGCCTGAGCGGCTGGGAGTTTGACGGCTGGTCGCTTACGGCAGACGGGCAAGCGCTCAAGGGCTCGATGACTTCTGTTGCCCAAGCCTATGTGGAGTCTGGTGCAAGCGATGGAACGCTCGTCTTGTACGCGGTGTTCATCAACTCGTATCGCCCGGAGGTGATCTTTAAGACCGAGGGTGGCTCTGTTATCAGGGACGTGACTGTCAAGTACGGCCAGAGCGTAGCAGATGCCGGCATCGAACCTACACCTACGCGCAAAGCCGGCTATTACTTTAGGGGTTGGGCTACGTCAAGCGGCGAGCTCTTTGACGTGAGCTCTGCAATCGATAACGACATTGACCTTACGGCAAGCTACGCCAAGCTCCAGGTCAAGAAGGCCACTGCTCAAAAGGCAAAAGTGAGCCTTTCCAAGGCGGCTTTATCTATCAAGCGCTTGGAGGTAGTCGAGGCTGTCGAGTTCTCTTTGGCGGATGCAGAATCGAGCAACTCCGTTGTGGCAAAGCGCATAGCGCAAGATAAGAACAAGGTGCTTGCCAGTTACACCATGGACTTTGGCTATGACAACGATGGCAGCCAGGTAAGCATCAACAACGGCTTTGGTACGGTCACGATGCAGCTGCCCGTGGCAAACGGCACGAGCGTGAAGATTTACTGGCTGCGCTCAAACGGCACGGCTGGTGCAACGGCAACCAAGGTCGCCAAAGACGGTTACGTGAGTTTTGCCCTTGCCGATTGGGGCGCTGGCACGGGCAACCTCGTTGTTGCCAAGGCCACGGCAAGTGCGACGGGCGGCTTCAAGCCGATCGTGCGCCCGTCTGCCAATACCAAGCCCTCTGTTGTCGCTAAGCCTGCCGTCAAGGTCAAGAAGAGAGCTGCGGCAGCAAAGAAGGATGCCAAGAAGACGACGTCGACCAAGTTTGTGCCGGCAGATCAAGATGACGCTGACAACAACAGCGGCGACGCTACCTCCCAGCAAGACCAAACCGAGACTACAGATCAGGAGAACAACCCCGCAGTGTTTTACATCGTGTTGGCGGCGCTCGTGCTTTTGATAGCCGTGCTCGCACGCCGCCTGTACCTCTTTACTGCCAAGCGCAAAGAAGAGGACCTTGAAGAGGGCTTTGAGGACAATGCTCAAGACGAGCAAGAAAGCATCAGGTTCTAGATGGTGCGCATCAAAGACGACAAGAGGGGGCAGGCGCAAACTGACCCTAGGAAAAAGCACGGGTTCTTAAAGCACGGTGCCAAGGACTCTCCAAAGATCGAGGCGGCTGCTGCGACGTCCGACAATATCCGCGTTGCAGACGATGATGATGACAACGTCTATGCGGCAAGCGTTGACGCCGGCCATAAGATCGACCCGCGTGCGCAGGTGATCTTTGTCTTGTGCGTGGTGCTTGTGGCGATGTATGCCGTGGGGCTGGTGATCCCCAAGGACATGCTCAACCAAGCGCTGCACACGTCTGGTTACAACGCTGGCTACAGCTTCTCTTGGTTTGTGGAAGACCTGCAAGAGAACATGGCCGGCATCATGGCCGTGCTTACTGGAAACGATACGGGAGCGGCGCGTTACAGCTCCACCATGCTGCGCTATGTGGTCATTGCTTTGTCTGGCGCGGGCTTGGCGCTGTGCGGCGCTGTGTACCAAGGCTCGTTTAAAAACGCACTGGTATCGCCGTCTACGCTGGGCGTCATGTCTGGCTCTACCTTGGGCATGATGCTGTGGATCGTCTTGCTGGTTGCCGATGACGGCTCTAACGTAGGCTGGCTTTTGAGCTCGCAGTCTTCTTCAAGCGGCATCCAGAGCGCATCCGACTTTGTGATGAGCTATTCGCTTGCAGGCATGTCCTTTATAGGCTGTTTGCTGGTTGTGGGCGGCGTCTTGCTGGTGATGCGTTTGGCCAACAACGGCAAGATGAGCGGCATCATGATGATTATCTGCGGTCAGGTGATAGGCGGCGTGATAGGTGCCGTGTGCGAGTCGATCCGCTATTACTATGTGGCGCTCGACCCGTACAGTACTAAATCCACTTTGCTCACCGAGCTGTCCATCGCCAGCTTTTATCGCACCTTTGGCGTGCTCGATGTGGTGGCGGTGTTTATCCCCATCTTGATCGTGTTCCTGGTCATCATGCGTATGCGCTCTCAGCTCACGCTTCTGGCCTTTGGCGACGCCGAGGCAAGGACCCTAGGCGTTGAGACACGCCGCTTACAGTTTATTACCGTGGGCTTGTGCACGCTGCTCACGGCAATCATCGTGAGCTTTTGCGGGCGTGTGGGCTTTGTGGGCTTTTTGGTCCCGCATATGGCGCGCCGCCTGGTGGGCCCCAACTTCAAGTATTTGCTGCCTGCCACCACGGTGCTGGGCGCTGTCTTTGTCTTGGCAGCGTACCTGCTGCTTGCCTGCACGCTGGGCCCGGACTACGAGACCATGGTGGGCATGTTCATCTCTATCTTTGGCGCGGCCATCTTCTTGGTGACGGCTGTGGCGGGGAAGGGAGGTTCCCGTGGCCAGTTCAAGTAAGCAGCGCTTGGGTGTGGAGTACTCGGTGGCCGACATCGCGCGCTTGCGCAACGGGCAGAAGCTCCCCAAGAAAGCTAGGCAGGGTGCCGGCCCTGTGAACCGCAAGCTCTCCATGCGCGAGACCAACAAGCTCTATTGGGCTGATCGCGATGCCTTGGCCAAGAAAGTCGGCATCAGCGTGATTGTCCTGCTGGTCTTGGGTTTCTTGTCGCTTTGCCCTATGGGAGCTGCGGGTCAGTATTACTCCTATGCCGGCGCCTACACCGTCTATACGCCGCTCGAGGTAGCGCGCGCTATCTACGAGCATGCCTACAATGCCATCGCCACCAATACGCATTTGTTCGACGCGCATTCCAAACAGTGGATCGTAGACAACGTACCCGGTTACTGGGCTATTACCAAACGCGCGGGCGTGGTGGGCATCACGCTGGTTTGCGCTGTGCTCTTGGGAATATCGGGCATGCTGTACCAAAACGTGTTCAAGAACCCTATCGCCGGCCCCGGCATGCTGGGCGTGGGCAGCGGCGTGTCTTTGGGCATGATGCTTTTGGTGGTGCTTTATGGCGCGAGCGCCAGCTCCTATATCACGCAGCGCTATATCTTTTGCTACGGCTTTGGCGCGGCGATCCTCATCTTTGTCATAGCCGCGGGTAAGAAGCTCTCTGGCAAGGGGCAGCCCTTTGACATCGTGTCTATGCTGCTCATAGGCTCCATCCTAAGCCAGCTTTTGGGCTTTGTCGTGAGCTACGTGACCTTGTTTGTGATGGACGAGGAGTACTACCTCGTGTTCTATAACCTCAGCCAGATGCTCACGGTGGACACCTCGCTTATCTCCTGGCTTACCTTGGGTATTGCCGCGGTGGCAAGCATCGTGCCTGTCTACTTCTTGCGCCGCAAGATGAACGCCCTCGCGCTCGAAGAAGAAGAGGTGCGCTTGCTGGGAATCAACTACACGCGCCTGCGCGCGATTGCCCTTATCTGCGGCGCGATCATGATCTTGGCTGCGCAGATCCATACCGGCATGGTGGGCATGGTGAGCCTTATCGCGCCGTTTGTCGCCCGCAGCTGGTTTGGCTGCGAGTTCTCCACGCAGTTCACGGGCACGGTTTGCGTCAGCACGGTGCTGCTTTTGGTCTGCCGCACGATCACAGATCTCATTCCCTTTGTGGGCGAGGGCCTTGCCGTGGGAAACATCGTGAGCGTTGTGGCCATGCCGCTTTTTGTGGTGCTGATGGCAAAACAGCTGCGCGGGTGGGAGTAAGAGCGCAGGTATGCACCCCTGCGCTAGAGATGAAAGGACTGGATTTTGAAGCTTAGCGTTCGCGATGCGATGATCGGCTACGATCGCGACAAGCCAATACAGAAGTACGTGAACTTCTCTGTGTCGAGCGGCGAGGTCTGCTGCATCTTGGGCCCCAACGGATGCGGCAAGTCCACGCTGGTTAAGACCATCTTGGGACTCAATCCGCTTTTTGACGGCAGCATCACCATTGATGGCGACGACATCACCAAGTGGAGCGCGGCCAAGCTCTCTGCCCATGTTGCCTACGTGGCCCAAAAGCATACGCAGCCGTTTCCGTATCAGGTCAAAGACGTGGTCATGCTGGGGCGCGTCAACAAGAGCAGCTCGTTTAGCGGGCAACCCACTAAACGCGATTACAACATCGTCGAAAACGCCATGGAGGAGATGGGCATCAGCCATCTGCGCGACAAGCCCTACATGGATATCTCTGGCGGCGAGCTGCAGATGGTCATGTTTGCCCGCGCACTGGTGCAAGAGCCGCAGATGATCATTATGGACGAGCCTACGTCTGCGTTGGACTACGGCAACGCCGTGCGCGTCATCGAGAAAGTGCGCGATCTGGCGCAGGCGGGCTACGGAGTGCTCATGATCACGCACAACCCAGACCATGCCTTTATGACCGGCGCCAACGTGGCCTTGTTCATGCGCAACAAGCCCATGATCTTTGGCGATGCCTATCAGGTGATAACGCGCGAGAACATCCAAGACGCCTATGGCGTCAACGTCAAGCTCGTGGAGTTTACGCACGACAACCAAGAGATCATGCGCATGTGCGCACCCGAGTTTGGCGGCAAGAAGAAAGAGCATGCGTCTGCGCAAAGCGCGGCAGAGCAAGGTGCCGCGCAAGACGGCAGCGTTCAAGGTTAAGGAGAAGCAGTGGTAGACGAGAAACAGGTTATGGCAGCTTGCGAAAAGCTCGCCTGCGTGGCAGACAACATCGAGGGCGTCATTAAGGGCAAGCGCGAGCAAGTCGAGCTGGTCATCATGGCGTTTATCGCCCAGGGCCACGTACTCTTGGAGGATCTGCCCGGCACTGGCAAGACGTCGCTTGTGCGCGCGCTGTCAAAGAGCGTGTCATGCGGCTTCAAGCGCATGCAGTTTACGCCGGATATCATGCCGTCTGATGTGACGGGCTTTTCCATCTTTAACCAGAAGACGCGCGACTTTGAGTTCAGACCCGGCGGTGTGATGAGCAACCTCGTGCTCGTGGACGAGATCAATCGTGCGAGCGCCAAGACCCAGGCGGCGCTTTTGGAAGCCATGGAGGAGCGTCAGGTTACCGTGGACGGCCAGACGCACGCGCTGCAAGAGCCCTTTATGGTTATGGCCACCCAAAACCCCATCGAGCAATACGGCACCTACCCGCTGCCCGAGGCCCAGCTCGACCGCTTCATCATCAAGCTCTCTATGGGTTACCCGCTGCTTGATGAGGAAGTGGACGTCGTTTTGGACGGCAAGAAGAGCAAGCGGAGTATTCGTCCCGTGGCAACGGCTGATGAGATTATCGCCATGCGCAACGTGGCCGAGGAGATAGAGGTGAGCCGCGCTGTGGCCCGCTATGCCGTGCAGATCGTGACCTCTACGCGCAGCATGAAGGAGTGCTCGTGCGGTGCCAGCCCCCGCGCCTCCATCGCACTCGTGTCTATGGCGCGCGCCAACGCCCTCATGCGTGGACGCAGCTACGTCATGCCCGATGACATCAAGTATCTGGCTCCCTACGTGCTGGCGCATCGCATCACGCTCACGCACGAGGCCAAGGTGGCCGGGCGCAAGCCCGAGGGCGTGATTGCTGCTATTTTGGACAGCGTTGCCGTTCCCAGCGCGGGCAAGGAGAACTAAGCACCCATGCCGCGTATGAGCAGCTCCAACATCCGCAACAAGATAGGCAAGCGCCAGCGCAAACGCGCTGCCCGGCGCCATGCCCAAAGCGAGCAGCGCAAGCACAAGCGTATGGCTCGTCTCAAGGCTGCGGCGTGTCTGCTGCTTGTTGCGTTGTGCGCGTTTTTGGCGGTGATGGTGGGCAATGCAGACTACAAGGCAACGCCTTTTGGCTGGATTCCGCTGATCACCGTGCTCTTGGGCATTGCGACTGCATTTGGCTACCTGCAAGTGCTCAAGCGATCGCTCGTCTTTGAGGAGACAAGTAGCTTGGCAGACTGCCAACGCGACAAGGACATAGACTTTACCGTGGCCTTTAAGAACACATCCCCGCTGTTCTTCTTTAGGGTCGAGGTCTTTTTCTACATCAGCGATCTTTACGGCAACGTTGCGAGCCGCGCTATGACCACGCTGTCGCTTGCACCCTTTGAGGAGTACGAGCTGAGCTTTAGCGCCAAGTTCGAGCACATAGGCACCTATAGCGCCGGTTTGGAGAAGGTTCGCGTAGTTGATTTTCTCAACTTGTTTAGCGCGACCATAGAAAACGACCGCAAGCAGACAGTGCAGGTCACGCCCAAGTTCCAGCTTATAGACGGGCTGCGGTTCTCTCCGGACGCCATGCAAGAGACCACTAAGGCCGCAAAGACCATCTTGGCTGATAGCATGGATTACGCCTACGTGCGCGAGTACGTGCCGGGGGACCCGCTCAAGACCATCCACTGGAAGCTCTCCAGCCGTAATGCGGACGGCCGCTATATGACGCGTCTCTACGAGATGCCCACCAACCCCGCCGTTGGCGTGATCATGGACTTTTACGGAGACAGCCAGGAAGCCGGCGTGCTGATGGGGTTCTTTGATGCCGTGGTAGAGAGCGGTTTCTCTATTGCATCCTACGCCAGATACCAGGGTATGGATGTCAAGGTGCGCTTTGTCGACCGCGACGGCACCAAGGCCGAGCTCAACGCTTGGAACGAGGACACCATGCCCCAGATCATCCAGAGCATGCCGCCTATGAGCAACAAAGTGGCCGATCAGGCGCTGGCTATGAACCTGCTGCGCGACCAGATGGTCTCCCAGCATGGCGAGAACAACCTCATCGTCTGCACGGCAAACCTGAGCGCCGAGATGGTCTCTTTGATATGCGAGAGCAAGACGCGCCACAGAGAGCCCATGCTCGTGGCTGTGATCCCCACTACCTTGGTGGGCAAAGAACGCGACGACTACACGGCGAGTTTGGCGCGCTTGGATGCAGCCGATATCGGCTATTTGGTTATCTCTAAATCTGACGAGCTTTTGGGGGCGATTGGCTGATGGCAAACGCAGATGTGCAGAAGAGCTCCAAAAGGCTGTCGATGTTTTTACAGGGTGCGTTCTTTGACCTGGTCTTGGTGTTGGTGGCCAGCACGGCGCTCGTCTTTACGGTGAGCTATGGCTTTGACAGCGCTGACAACCTGCGCGGCAACATCGCCTTGACCGCGGCGTTATGCCTGCTTGTTTTGCTGCCGATGTATGCCGGCAGCTGGTCTAAGAAGGCCTTGGCAGCCGGCATCGCGGGCACGGTGGTGGTGTGCGTAGGCATCGTGCTTGGCTTTGCCGCTGTCATGCCGACGCAGACCGCACTCTTTGTTGACGGGCAGGTCAACGATGTGAGCGAAAACTACGTCATCTATGCCATGGTGCTTGTGGTCACGCCTGTCGTCGTCTATCTCTTGAGCCGCCGCACGGCAGGGTTGTTCTTCTTGCTGGTGCTGGGCGTTGTTGCCTGCGGTGCGGTGCAGTTTCTCTATCGCGATTGGATTACGTCGCAGCCGGGTATCCCCGCCTTTATCGCCGTGCTTGCCAGCATGTGCATGATGTTTGTCTACCAGACGTACCGCTCGAGTGTCTATGGGGCCAAGCGCGCCAAGAAGCCCGTCTTTGCGCAGGTGTTTGGGTTTTCTGCCTTGATCTGCGCGGCGTGCGTGGGTATAGCGTGCGCGGTGTTCTTTGTGGGCATCAATGCGCTGGGGTTGTCTACGCCAGATATCAAGCCCTTCAAGGACTACTATCAGCGCCCTGTGGTGGAGTACACCGGCGTCTACACCGAGCAGCAGGTGGACAACCTCGACCTCAAGACCAGCACCCTAAGCGACGAGTGGAAGGACACCTCGCAGCAAGGGCAGGGCGGTAACAACGTCAACACGCCAGACGACCTCATATCGTCTGACCCGCTCACGGGCTTGGCGCAATCGCTCGAGGGCTTTGATGCAAGCCAATGGGCCGAGCAGTTTACGACGGTTGGCTACAACGTGCTCGAGCCGCAATATGTGATGCTCATCGTCTTGGTGCTGGCGGCGTTTGTGCTCTTTGTGCTCTGTTGGCGCCGCCGTCGCGTTAAGCGTTTGGAGAAGTGGCGCGAGTTGCCCAGCAACGAGGAAGCCGTGGCTATCTACGACTTTATCCAGCAGCGTTTCAAGCGCTTGGGTGTAAAGAAAACGGCGACGCTTACGCCGCTCGAGCATGCGATGGCATCGCGTAAGGAGCTCGCCTGCTTTGCGCGCAACACCGGCGGGGTCGATTTGATGCAGTTCACGTTGCTTTGGCAGCGTGCTTACTATGGCGGCCGTGAGTTGAGCGCGGAACAGCTGGCGGCGATGGAGCGCTATTACCAAGCGTTCTTTGTCAACGCCAAGGCGTACTCCGGCAAGCTCAAATGGGTGCTGTGGAGGTTTTGGCGCATATAGAAATAGTGTGTGCACGTCTGCTGGTTTAGCGCGGGACGAACAGGTTTAAGGTTTTTGGAGCTTTTGTAGCTTCCTGCCATTACATCCCGTTTCATCACTGTTTATCCCTATAGAGATTAAATATTCAGCAAAATATATCCCTCTGCCTATAATATTCGCGTAAGAATAAGAAAGGTTTGCGTCTGTTTTATATGCGTTTGCATCTGCCCCAGAAACACCATGTATATAAAAGCGGCATGACTGCAGTCATGTGCGCGGCGCTTGCCTTGGGGCTTGTCGTCATGCCGGGCTGCAAGTACACGGATGTTCTTACAGAGCATATAGAGGATCCAGAAAACGGCGTTATCGACCAAAACCAAGACGCAATCTACAAAGAGGTCCAGGGCGCACCAGAGAACTCGAGCCTCACTAGCACTTTGTCTGGCAGCAGCACGCGCATAGACGACCAGACGGCGCAGCTTCCCGTCTACGATGAGAACGCTGGCGATAACGGCCTCACTGCCAACCGTGTCTATGACCCCAACAGCTCGCACGACGTGCCGGCAACGCAGGGCACGGATGCATCCGATCAAGAGGGCCAAAGCACTAACGGAGAAGAGAAAGCAGACGAGGGCGAGTCTTCTAAAAACGACGATAAGTCCCAAGACGACGGCAGCTCCACAGACGATGCCGCCGATGGCGACGAGGCGTCTGACGAGGCCGATGCCAGCGACGAGAGCCAAGAGGGTGACGATGACACCGGCGGCGACGATGCAACAGGCGGTGGCGGTGGCACGGCGGATGTTTACGATGACGGCACCTACGACAAGCTGCCCGAGAACGTGGGCAGCGTGGCGGCGGTTGGCCAGTACGCCACTATCGTGCAGATGCTCGCTGGCGAGGGTGGCTTGGCTGCTGCGGATAGCAACTGGATAAGCGCTGTTAAGAAGTCCGGGGCCTTTGCGGGCGAGGGCGTTGACAAGATCGCCACTGGTTGGAGCGGGGACGGCGGCTCTTCTGGAACCGCCAAGATCAACGCTTTGATCAAGGCCAAGCCGGATGCGGTTTTGCTTGAGAGCGGCACGAGCAGCCTTAACGCAAACCAGCAAAAGAAGCTCACCTCCAACGGCATCAACGTTGTTGTCATGCCGGATTTGGGAGAAAGCGATACGCCGGATAAGGACATCACCAAGGCCGTCAAGATCGTAGCGGAGCTTTTGAAGAAGGCGGATACCGCTTACGATGCAAGCGCCATGGCCCAGACCTATGTAGAGCTGCATGACGAGGCGATCGAGTCCTGCCTGGATGCCAACGGCGGATACACGACCAAATCCATTGGCGGCAGCACCGCTGCATATATCTACCAGGGCACCAAGAACACGGGAACCGCCACTACCAAATTGAGCAGCAACCGCATGACCACGGCTTTCATCGATAGCTGGACGACATCGGTACGCAGTAATCAGACGGCTGTGCGCAGGTACTCCGGTGCCGAGCTCTACCTCAACGGCAAGAAACTCAACGTGTCCGAGGGCGTGGGCGTTGCCGCTAAGGGCTCTACAGACAACTTCATGCTGCTGGATTACTACTTCCAGGTAAGCGGCGTGGTCAACAACGCCTACGACACCTCCAAGCCCAGCGTTGGCAGGGGCTCTTTGTCGTATCTGGTGATCCCGGGTTCTGCCGATGGCGTGGTGACCAAGACCGCTGCGCAGCGCAGTGTCCCCAGTGCCCTTTGGTACAACCCCACGTCTACGACCGATACGAGCGGTTGGCTCACTGTAGGGGACGCCGAGTATCCCGCCATCGTCACGCGCAGCACAGACATCGCCAAGAAGGTCAAATCCAGCGCGGGGCGCACAAACGGCATGTACAACGTGGGCCAAAGCTACGAGATCTGGGTCATGCCCAGCAGCAAGCTTACGGGTTCTTGGTCCACGGGCACGGTGGATAGCTTTTTGGCGGCACCTTGGGCCTACGGGATGTTCCAGCTGGACAGCGACCTGGGCACTTGCTCTGCCTATGCCGATAGCTTTTACCAAACCTTTATGCGTTGCGACACCAGCGACGTTGTCGACGATTACGGGGTCATCTACAAGGCAAGCTGCCCCACGCAGTAAGCGCGCCTTGCGCAAGGTAATCCAGTGGCCACGCCTCAAGCTGAGCCGCTTGATTTATAGACAGGTTTTAGAGAAAGGAACCGTTTAGTATGAAGTTCTCGTTCAAAGGCAAGAAGGTTGCCAAGAGCATCATTGCCGTTGGTTGCGCCGGTGCCATGATGATGGCCTTTGCGCCCAGCGCCTTTGCCTCCACCGATGCAAAGGACCTTGTTGGCAACGATGCCATGAGCGCCGACGGCTATGTCACCTGCGCAGCAGCTCGCGCTGCCATGCCCACTCCCGAGATGCTTGGCCTGACCGGCATCGAAGACAACGCCAGCACGTTCTCCAGTGTCACGAGCTGGGACAGCCCTAAGTACCTGCTCATGGGTTCCAGCCTCAACAGCAACCCCAACGCCTACTTCTACAACACCTTGCTGGTGAGCACGGGCAACAACAGCTCTGCCACTCCCACCGTTTTGGTGAACCCCAGCCGTAGTGGTGACGGCCGCGGCCCCGGTCAGGGCCTGGGCAAGTACAGTGCCGACGAGACTGACGATGCCGTGTGGAACGCAATGCCCGACGTCGTTTTGGGCGGCGGTGGCGTTGACTACGATACCGCCGAGTACGCAGGTGCCGTTAGCAGCGATTACCATCCCAAATCTGTTGCCTACAACTTCTCTGTCTTCTCGAACCTCATCGACTCCATGTACGACACCGCCGCAGCCGGCGACGCTGTAGTCAAGGAGAGCAACGGCGCCAAGAAGCTGCGCTATGGCTCTGCCACTACCATCGCCCAAAACTACGAGAAGTACATCAAGGGCACCCGCGGTTATATCCAAAAGCGCCTCAAGGACGACGGCAAGTCTGTTAAGACCATCGCCGTTGTCTCTGCAGTCAACGAGGACGGCACCGTTACTCTCGTCAAGACCGGCGTTGAAGAGGGCACTGCCTCTACCAACCGCCTGATCGAGGCCACCCAGACCGTCGCCACCAACCTGGGCGACACAACCCAAACCGTCACTAAGGAAGAGCTGGTCAAGAAGACCGACCTCATCCTCATCGGCGGTCAGACCGGCGCCGGCGAGGCTTTGGCAGACACCGAGGCCATCAAGGCGAGCTTGGGTGCAGATGCCTTGGCTAAGTGCTACTACGTCAACGGCGGCGGCTCTGCCGGCTCTATGTACGGCGTTGTCATGAACTCCTGCGAGAACGCTCAAAACATCGGCCGCATTCTGGGCTGCCTGTACCCTGAGTACGTTGATCAGGACGACTGGATCTCCTACTACTACGACAACTTCTATCACATCAAGTCCGGCAGCTTGGGCACCGCCATCGATAACGCAATGGACGGTGTCGTGAACTGGGATGCCACCGGTTCTGACCGTACCCAGTGGACTGCCAAGGACGCAAAGACCTACAACAAGAAGAACGTCCAGCGCAAGATCGACACGGGCATCCAGTACATCCAAAGCCAGGGCGAATCTGCGTCTGCCCTCAACAAGCTCACGAGCAACATCAGCAAGACCACCGTCTCCAAGATCGCCCAGACCGTCAAGGTCTCTCCGTCCAAGAAGACCGTCAAGTCCAAGAAGAAGACCACCGTCAACATCAAGGCCACTGCCGAAGGCAAGATCAGCTACAAGGTGACCAAGAAGGCCTCCAACAAGATCTCTGTGTCCAAGGCTGGCAAGGTGACCATCAAGAAGGGCGCCAAGGCCGGTAAGTACGTCGTTACCGTCAAGGCTGCAGCTTCTGGCGAGTACAAGGCAGGCAGCAGCAAGGTAACCATCACCGTTAAGTAATAACGGCTGCATAGGTTTGTCTGTTAGGCGGCAGCTCCGAAAAGGGGCTGCCGCTTTTTTGCGAGGACGATGTGTGGATGCGGTTCCATGGGTTCTTGCAAACCGCTGCAACATACCGGGAGAGCAATGCTCTCCCCTACGTCGCACCTGCGGATCTGCCTGAGCAGCGACCAGATCCCTCGACTACGGCCCTTGCGGGCCTTCGCTCGGGATGACACGACCAGAAAGGCATCAGTGCGCGGAGATCTATGCGTGATTATCTTCGGCCGTCCTAGGCATGCTGGTGCATGTAGGGGCGGGCATTGCCCGCCCGGTCGCAGCGTCAGCTGCGACATTCTATAGCGCGCCATCGGGTACGCAGGGCCCTGCGGCGATGCTAGGCGATGGCAAAAGCACCTTCAAAGTGGACGAAATCGCTCACCTGCCTAGGGTATTGTCCGAGTTCACCTGTCTTGGGTGAACCTGTTACTGCACGTTTATGTCACAATGCTTTGAGCTTTAGGCGGCAGCTGCCGCTTTTGCGCCGTCTGCGATTTGGAGAGAGGCGGCGATGTCTAAGGGCGTTGCTTTGGGAGAGAGGTCGTTTGTGAAAACAGGCGTTTTGCTGATGAACACCGGTACGGCTGACGAGCCAACCGTCGCCGCGGTGAGCAATTACCTGCGTGAGTTCTTGATGGATCCCGCCATCATCGGTGCGCCGGCGTTTATCCGCAAGCGCATCGTCAACCACATCTGCCGCAACCGCCCGCAACGCACCGTGGCCAATTACGAGGCTTTTTGGACACCGCAGGGTTCGCCGTTTACCATCGGCTGCTACGAGCAGGGCAAAGCGCTCGAAGAGCTGCTGCAGAAGCGTATGGACGATGAGATTCATGTTGCCGTTGCCATGCGCTATGGCAACCCATCTGTGCTCGACGGCTTGCACGAGCTGCGTGTGGCTGGGTGCGAACGCGTGGTCATTTTTCCGTCGTATCCTCAGCAGGTTAACGTTTGCGCTGGTACCTGCATCAAGCACGCCCGCGACGCTGCAGACAAGCTGGCCCGGCAATACGATTGGCATCCTCAGCTGATCGAGGTGCCGTACTTTTATGATTTGGAGAGCTACCGCAAGGCGCTTGCCGCGCAGGTTGCCTCTTGCTGGAGCTATACGCCCGGCGCGCATCTTGTGGTGAGCTATCATTCGACGCTGGTTGCCGATATCCAGGCGGGCGACCCGTATCGCGAGCAGGGCATCGAGACCGCAAGGTGGCTTGCCCAAGATCTGCAGGTTCCCAGCGAGGCTGTGACTGTCTCTTATCAAAGCCGATTTGACAGCCGTAAGTGGCTGCAACCCTTTACCGAGCCCACCGTTTTGGAGCTGGCTGCGCAAGGCGTGCGCGATGTGTGCGTGGTTTGCCCCATCTTTACCGTAGACAACATGGAGACCGTGCTTGAGGTGAGCCGCGACATGCGCGCCACCTACCTGCAAGCCGCGGGTGCAGATGCGCGCTTTACCTACGTCCCGGCGCTTGGCCATAGCGCAGGCATCATCACCGCTCTTGCAGATGCGGTGGGCAAGGCGCTTGACGGAGGCTTTGACGCTGTCTCTGCGGCAAGCGACCGCAGCGCAGATACCACCATCCCGCACATGCTCCGTCAGCAGCACTAAGCCCTGCGCGCATCTGCGAGTTTTGCGCACCTGGTCAATTATGTTGCGCTTGTCAGCGCGACCGGGTGAGCAATGCTCGCCCCTACGTGCACCCGCGAACTTAGGACAATCGAAGGCGTTCCTTACCCTGCAGTCGTCCCTACAGCGCAGCAACGGCGCGCGGCAAAATCAACGGTTTTCTCCTTTGCGAGGGTTAATCCCTGACCTTGTCGACTGAGCGTAAATCGCCCCAATCAACCAGAGCAAAATGCAAGATGGGTTGTTGGATTCAGAAGAGAAGGAGGGAGTTATGGCTTTCAAATACTCACGCAAGTCACGACTCATCTTGACGACAGCGCTTGGAGCGGCGCTTGTCGCCACTACCTGCGTGATATGCGCTTGCGCACCTCACGAAAACCCCGGTATCCCCACTATCAAGGCAAGTGCTCCCACTACGATCCCCGAAGCAGACGGCTACGGCGTGATCACCGCGGACAAATGGGCCGATCAGTACCCCAACCAGTACAACTCGTATCTGCAAAACTCCGCGAATGTTCCGCATAACTACGCCGAGGAGACCCAGGAAAGCGCCGACGAGACCTCTGTTGGCACCGATCTTCTAAACGGCGATTACAGCGCCGGGGATGAAAAGGACGACTACTTGGAGACCAACCCGGAGATCAAGACCCTGGGCTTGGGCTACGGCTATGCCAAGTACTACACCGAGCCTGCGGGTCATACGTACTCCCTTTACACTGTGGAGCACAACGGGCGCATCAACGAGAACACCAAGATCTCCTGCTACGCTTGCAAGACCCCGCAGTACAACGCGCAGGCTGCTCAAGAGCTGGCAGAAGGTAAGGATTTCTACCATGAGTCCTTTGACAGCGCCGAGTACACAGAGAACATTTCGTGCGCCAACTGCCATGAGAACGAGGATCCCACTACGCTCAAGGTGACCCGCACCAACTGGGTGACCGCCATGGGAGAGGACGCGGACACCGTCCCCATGGAATCGCAGGTATGCGGTCAGTGCCACTGCGATTACTCTATGGACCCCGTGACAGGCGAGCCTACCAGCCCCTACAGCGGCGGTTTGGACAGCATGGATCCAGACAAGGCCTTGGCTTGGTATGACGAGCATGACTACGCGGATTGGACTTACGAGTCCACTGGCGCCAAGATGATCGCCGTGCGTCATGCGGAGTTCGAGTTCAACTACGTAGACGGCGGCAGCCATATGACTCAGCTGGGCTACACCTGCGCAGACTGCCATATGGGCACCAGCACAGACGAAAACGGCGAGGCTTATACCAACCACACGTGGTCTAACCCGCTTGAGAACACCGAGCTCCTCGAAAACGACTGCAACACCTGCCATAAGGACCTCAAGGCAGAAGTCGCCGCCGTGCAAGAAGACATCGACGGCCGCACCAAGACTTTGGGCGAGCGCGCCGAGAGGTTTGTCAAGAACTTCGAGTCTGCCATCAGCTCAAAGTCCATCACGGCAAAGCAGAAGACCAAGCTCCAGTACATCCAGCGCGCCGCGTGCTACTACTGGAACCTTGCCGCTGCAGAGAACTCCGAAGGCGCCCATAACCCAGATCTCTACAACCGCGTTATCAAGAGCAGCAACGACTGGCTTGACAAGGGCGACGCTATCTTGGGCGTCTCCTCCGAGGCTTAGGGCCTTGGCGTGGGTTAAGGAGCTGATCTTATGAGCAAAGAGAAAAAGAGCAAGAGGCCACGCAACAAGAAGAAGGTCGGTATCGTTGCCGGCGTCGTTGTTGTCGTGTGCGCTATTGCCGGGGTGGGTGCCTGGAACTGGCATGAAACCCCCGAGTTCTGCGCGGCGTTTTGCCACAACATGGACGTCTACTACAACAGTTACTCGCAGGAGAAGGGCACTGCCGGTACGGACAAGTGGGGCAACGAGGTAACCGACACCAGCGCCATGCTGGCGGTTGCCCATGCCAACAACGACACTACGGGCAAGTCCAAGGTTACCTGTCTTGATTGCCATCACGCCGTCATAGGTGAGCAGATTACCGAGGGTACGGAGTATCTCACGGGCAACTACTACGCTCAGCTCGACGAGCGCGTGGGCGAGGACCTCACCTCGTGGTGGAAGGAAGACGAAGACCGTTTTTGTGCTAACGAGAACTGCCATGTTCGCCTGCAGGGCGCTGATGGAGAAATCGATCGCGACCGCCTGGAGAAGATGACCGCAGCGCGCTTTGGCAAGTACAACCCGCACTCGCAGCATCACGACGGCATAGAGATCTCCTGCACGGACTGCCACAAGGGACACCGCGCATCTGTGCTGACCTGCACCGGCTGCCACGAAGATGACTTCGAGCTGCCCAGCGGGTGGATTACCTACCAGCAAAACCAAGAGCTTGTGAACGCGACGTTTGCAAGCTAGGCAACACATGCCGCCAACAACCCAAGAGGACCTCGAAGCCGGGATAGCTTTGAGGTCCTCGTTTTTTACTGATAACAAGCGTAGACGGCTCGCATCGAAAGGCCGCGAGCCTTGCTAGTCCAAAAGGGCAAAGACGGCGCTCAGGATGCCAAAGATAACCACTTGGTGCACGAGATAGAACCCCAGGCAATGCCTGCCTACAAAGCTCGCGATCGGCCAGGGGCGCTGGTCTGGCAAGGCGAGGACGGGCTTTGCCTTATCGTCGCTGTTGCTGTCGATGCCGTTGGCGCTCGTGTTGTCGCTGCTGCTTGTTGTGTTTGCATCGCCTTGTTGCTTGCTGCGCGGGAAGACCTTAAAGATGAAGAAGCCCGCCAGGTAGAGGAATATCCACGGGACAAAGGGCACGTAATCGGCGCTGGCAAAACCTGCGAACTGGAACCCAAATGCCGTGGTTATCCAGTTGGCGTAAAGCTCGCTTGGGAGCTTTATGATATGGAGCTGCTCAAAGCCCAGGTAGCCAAAGGGGATGTCGCGCGTGACGGCAAAAAGCGCGATGCAGATTATGAGGGCCGGCCAGGCGGGCACGCGCTCAAGCAGGGGTTTGATAAGCGCTGTGACGATCATGGCCGTGCCTAAAAAGCTCAGCACGCCAAAGTAGACGGCATCTTGGGGCATGGCTGCGGCGGTGATCAGCGTTACCAGCGCACCTGCTGCAAAGACGGCGCCGCCGCGCTTGAGCTGCCTGTGTGATAATCCGCAGCAAAAGCCGCTTAGTAAGACAAAGGTCCACAGGATGCTTTGCTGCCACAGGTAACCCAAGGGGCTTGTAAACCAGGTGATCTGTACGCCAAAGATGTTCACAACATCCCAAGTGGCGTGATAAGCGGCCATGCTTATAAAGGTGAGACCGCGGAGATTGTCGAGAAAGCTGTATCGCATGGCGGCCATCCTATCATGCCCGCCGCTGACCTGCGTTCGCGGCTATGCGGCAGCTGACGTCAGATGCGCAAGCGGCGCGTTGCGCTGCGTTGATTCGAACGTTTTGATTCCTTGCGCCTGCCGCTTTCCCTACAGCGCCATCAGGTTGTGCTCGATAGCGTAGTCCACGAGCTCGGCGCGGCTTTTGAGCCCAAGCTTTGAGTAGATCTTGGAGCGATGAGCTTCTATCGTCTTGATGCTCAAGAAGAGCTTCTCGGCTATCTCTTTGTTGGTGTAGCCATGTGCCAGCAGGCGCGTGATCTCTAGCTCGCGCGTGGTGAGCTGCTGGGCCTTTGCCAGGCTTTCGGCTTTTTGGGGGCTTAGATTGCTGCCGAGCATCTCGCGCATCTTGGGGTGGATGAATATGCTCCCTTCAAGAACGCTTTTGATAGCGCGGTCGAGCTCCTCGTACGACGAGTTCTTGAGCATGTAGCCGCTCGCGCCGCCGCGCAGCGTGTAGTAAAGGTACTCTGGGTCGGCATACATGGTGACGATGAGCACCTTGGTCTGCGGGAAGTCACGCGTTATGTCTTCGCAGGCAGAGATCCCGCTGCGTCCCGGCGGCATGCTCACATCCAAAAGCAGCACATCTGGTTTCTCGCGGCTTATAAGCTCGTATGCTTGGCTGCCTTCGGCTGCTTCGCCTACCACCTCGTAGTTGCCGTTTTGCTCTAGAAGCATCTTGAATCCGGCGCGCACCATCTCGTGGTCGTCGGCCAGCACGACTTTGATCATTGTCCCTCCTTGGCAAAGTTGCCCATAGGCGCAAGCAAAGTGACGCTGCTGCCGCTGGGTGTGGACGTAACGGTGAGCGTTGCCCCGATGAGGCTTGCTCTCTCGCGCATGCCGGGCAAGCCGCATCCGCTCCCGCGTATCACGGGGTGGTCGACATCAAAGCCCTCTCCTTTATCTGTGACCTGCGCCTCGACCCAGTCGCCGGCAGCCCTGATCGACACGCAGATAGGATTCTCGCTGGCGTACTTGCAGGCGTTTGACATGGCCTCTTGGACGATGCGGTACACCTGCGTCTCGTATGCCGGGTCCATGCGGCCTATCTCGGCGGGGACATCAAACTCCACGAGTGCTCCCAGGCTTTCGCGGTAGACGGCAGCTTGTGATTTGAGGGCGCTTACCAGGCCAAAGTGGTCGAGCGTAGAAGGTCGCAGCTCGACGGATATGTTGTGCAGCTCGTCTAACACGGCGTCTAGCATGAGCACCGCTTGGGCAGAGTGCGCAGCAACCTGTGTGGGGCTGTCGCTTACGGCGCTGATCTTTTGCAGTTGGAAGCGCACACCCAAAAGCTCTTGGGCGATGCCATCGTGCAGCTCGCGCGATATGCGCCGGCGCTCTTCTTCTTGCGCGGCTATGAGCCTTGAAGCCGTGTCTTTGGTGACAAGCCCCTGGGTTACCGGCGTCAACGTGCTGCTTATCTCGTCGAAGTCCATGGCCTGGCAGGTGATGACCCCGAGGTCGTCAAAAGCGTTTGCGGCGCATGCGCGCAAAGCGTCAAACATCTCTTCATGGCTTGGGTCTGTGTATCTGAACCCTGCGAGCAAAACGCCCACTACACGCTCCTTCTTGGTGACGGGCAGGGCGATGAAGCTGTGCAGGTCCTCGGCAAACACGATGGGATACGAGGAGTACTCGCGCGGGTCGAGCTCGTGGTCTATGTCTGTGAACAGCATGGGGCGTCCGCTTTTGAGAACGATGCCCCCGATGCCGTGGCCGGGCGCAAGTGCGATGCGCTTGTGGCGCTCATCGGTAGAGCCGGTGCTGTAGATCCAGTGCAGCGGCGAGCCAAAGAACGCTGCCAGCCCCAAGCTCGTGAAGTCGAATCCAAATTGCTCGTGCAGGCTGCGCACGGCGTTGGCGTAGGAGCTGTTCTTGCCGGCAAGCGTGCTCTCGTCAAAGTTGGAGAGGTCCATGGCATCTCCTGCCTAGTGGGTGTGGGTGGTTCCGTCGGCGTGCGTATGGGTATGGGGGTGATGGTGCTCGTGAGGGTGCGCGTGCTCCTCACCCACAACCGTCGTAACCAAGTCGCCGTTGAGCACGCCTTTTGTCCCCAGCAGTGCATCGGCGATCTGATGCACGGTCTTGCTCTTGCCGCGCATGATGATGACTTCCAAGCAGTTGGCGCTATCCACATGGACATGCATGCTGCTTACGATATGGTCGCAATGCGCGTGCTGGATGGAGTCGAGCTTGTCGCGCAGGTCTGTCGCATGATGGTCGAACACCATGGTGAGCGTGGCAAAAACCTGCGCATCGGGTTCTTCTACGGTGTCTGCCACCAATGCGCTGCGCACGAGGTCGCGTACGGCCTCGGATCGGTTGGCGGCCGCGCCGCGCCTTTGCGTGTACGCATCGAGCTCCTCCAAAAGGTCGGAGGGCATCGCTACAGAAAATCGCACCAGCTCGCTGCTCATGGGGGCTCCTTGTCTTATGCGTACGCAACCTGTTCATGATAGTCGCAAATGCCTGCGGCATGCAGTCCCGTCGACGGTGCGAGGGTAGGGGATTTTGCCATAGACAAAAGCGATGGCAGAAAACAAGGACAGTTAGCCTCTGTTAACACCTAAAAAGTATGCAATTGCTAACTGCCCCTATGTAAACTTTGGAATCTGCCCCTAACAGCTTGCGTTTTAACGGCGCAAGCAAGCTATCTGTCCTGTTTGCAGATATAGAAAAGCTGCATTGTTCATGGGCAAATTCATCGCTATGCAGGGGGTTCACAGCAAAGTTATCTTTAGTTAACTTTTGTGAAAGCCGCAAACCCTTGCGGTTTGTGTGTTTATGTCCCCGTACGTATCTACCAAAAGAGGCAAGTTTTGAGCGTTTTTCTTCCTAACATGCTCATCGCTTTGCGCGAGGGCGTCGAAGCCGCGTTGATCGTGGGCATCATCGTCGCGTACCTCGTCAAAGTCGACAGGCGTGACATCTTGCCCAAGCTTTGGGTAGCGGTCGTCATCTCTGCCGCCATCCCGTTGGGTTTGGGCGTTTACTGGACCTGGGGTCCCATGACCATCACCTTCCAAACGCAGGAGATCTTGGGCGGCGTGTTCTCTCTTATCGCCGTTGTGTTTATCACCACGATGATCTTTTGGTCTGGAAGCAACTCCAAGAGGATCTCGGATTATGAGGGCGACCTCGCCAAGGCGCTTGAGCACAACAGCGTCTGGGGCGTCATCTCTATGGCGGTTATCGCCGTTATCCGCGAAGGCGCAGAGACCGCGCTTTTTGTCTGGACCACAGTCAAGTCCTCTGGCACCACGGGCATGATCGAGCCTGCCTTGGGTGTTGTGGTGGGCCTTATCTTGGCCATCATCGTTGGTTGGTTGGTCTACAAGGGCTCCATCAAGATCAACCTCAAGTACTTCTTCAACATCATCGGCTACCTCTTGATCGTCGTTGCCGCAGGCATCTTCCTGTATGGCTTCCATGACCTGCAAGAGGCAAGCGTCATCCCCGGTTGGAGCATCTTCTTGTGGGATTACACCAACATCATCACCCCGCTCATGCAGCAGTGGTGGTTCGTGCTCATCAACGCGTTCTTCCAGGTTCAGTACCTGTTCCAACCCACTGCCTTGCAGCTGGTTGCATGGATCGTCTACCTGGTTATCGCGCTCATCTTGTTCACCTTGCAGATCAAGGGCAAGGCGCCTTGGCAAAAGAAGGCTGCCGCATCCGGCAAAGAGGCGGCCAAGCCTGCGTCTACTGCGGATGCAAGCGTAACCGAGCAAGACGGAGCAGGCGCGTAGCACGGTGCTTTGCGCGATGGCGTCAGGTGATGGCGTCAGGCAAGAACAGCAGCATCAATGGCTGCTGCCAAGTATGTGAATTCTCTCCGGGGCAACCGGAGTGGGATCAAGAGAAGTGGAAGAAGCCCCAACGGGGCTGACACATAGGGAAAGGAAATTCCAAGATGAAGTTTTCCATGATGGGCAAGAAATGGGCCAAGACCGGCGCATCTCTCATCGTCGCTGGCGCCATGGTTGGTGCCATGGGCCTGGCAGGCTGCACCGCCAACAACAGCGGTTCCAGCTCCTCCAGCTCTTCTAGCACCGAGGCCGCAAGCACCGACGGCCCCATCACCGTCACCATCACCGACGACAACTGCGAGGTCAGCACCGACAAAGCCCTGTCCGGCACCGTGACCTTCTCTGTCACCAACTCCGGCACTGCCGTCAACGAGTTTGAGATCCTGGCCGAAGACCAGCTCCAGATCGTGACCGAGCGCGAGAACATCACCCCGGGCACCACCGTCGAGGTTACCACGACTTTGGAGCCGGGCAGCTACTACACCGCCTCTAAGACCAACATGGTCGGCGCGCTGGTCAACCCCACTGCCTTCACCGTTGAGGACAGCGGCGAGGAAGTCGTCGTCTCCGACTCCATCAAGGAGCTGCAGGACAAGGCCGTGACCAACTACACCGCCTACATCAGGGACCAGGCCGGTCAGCTCGTCGAGGCAACCGATGAGTTCTTGGAGGCTTACGAGGGCGGCGACACCGAGAAAGCCAAGGAGCTCTACGCCTTGACCCGCATGTACTACGAGCGCGTCGAGCCCACCGCCGAGTCCTTTGGCGACATCGACCCCAACCTCGACCTGCGCGAGGCCGACGCCAAGGCTGGCGACCTCGAGGATATGGCCGATTGGAAGGGTTGGCATGCCATCGAGAAGGATCTGTGGCAGCCCAAGAAGGCCAACTACACCGCCAAGCAGCGCAAGGCTCTTGCCAAGGCCCTCAAGAAGGACACCAAGGCCTTCTACGATCTGGTTTACTCCGATGACTTCTCTGTCAGCCTCACCGACATCACCAACGGCGCTATCAGCCTGATGGAAGAGGTCGCCACCTCCAAGATCACCGGCGAGGAGGAAGCCTTCTCCCACACCGACCTCTACGACTTCCAGGCTAACGTCGAGGGCGCCAAGGTCGCTTACGGCAACGTCAAGGACATCCTCGAGACCACCAATGCGGATTCCGTCGCCAAGATCGATGCCGCCTTTGAGAGCATCGAGGCCCTTCTTGCCGAGTACAACACCGGCGACACCAAGAACCCCGTCTACCCGGATTACACCGAGATCGACCCCAAGGCCGGTGCCGGCCAGTCTGAGGACAACCTGTCCAAGAAGGCTATCGAGCTGTCCGACGGCGTGGACGCACTGCGCACTGCTCTGAAGAACCTCTCTGCAGACGTCACCAGCGCCAAGTAAGAGCGCTTCAAGGCTTAAAGCCCGCACGCTTGCAGCGTGCGGCAACCTCATGGGAGGTCACTGGTTTCCAGTGGCCTCCCGTAGGCATATTAGGGACAAACTGCCCAGCGCCAATAGGGGCAGATTAGCAATCTGCACATGGGCAGATGTATCGAACGAGAGTAAGACTGCAGCTCGGCTTTTTGCCGCTGCATCTAAAGAAGGAGGCCAATATGACGATCAAAGAGGCTAAGTCCGGCGGCATCACGCGCCGTCAGGCTCTGTTTGGCGCTGGCGTTGCCGCTGCAGGCGCAGCGCTTGCCGGCTTGAGCGGCTGCTCCAACGGCAGCAGCGGCGATATCGAGACCCAGATCGAGAATTCCGACGGCGAGCTTTACTACAACGTCGAGCGCAGGACCACGGATTTTCGCGGTGACAAGGGCCAGGCCGGCCTGTTGGGCGGAGAGGCTGCCATGCAGTGTGCCGCGTTTGACGTCACGACAGATGACCGCGACACCTTGATCCAGCTCCTCACGGATTGGACGGTTGCCGCAGAGAACATGTGCCAGGGCTACCCTGTCAAAGAGCCCAACTCCCAAAAGGAAGCCTGTCCGGACGACACCGGCGAGGCTTATGACTTGGGCGCTGCCAACATGAAGATCACCTTTGGCTTTGGTGCGAGCCTCTTTGAGGACGAAGACGGCAACGACCGCTTTGGCCTGCAGTCCATCAAGCCGGAGCGCTTGATCCGCAAGATGCGCAAGATGCCCGGCGACTATCTGGAAGAAGACCAGTGCGGCGGTGACATCTACATCTGCTGCGCGTCTAACGACTCGCAGGTCTCTTGGCATGCGATGCATCAGATGATCAAGATCGGCGTAGGCATAGCCAAGGTCAAGTGGAACCGCATCGGCTTTCTTTCTGCAGACGCTCCCGGCAAGACCGACCATGCTCCCCGCGATCCCTTTGGGTTCCGCGACGGCTCTACCAACGACGCCATCGTGGCCGATGAGGACCTCATGAACCAGGTGAGCTGGATTCAGCCCGAGGACAACGACAACGAGATCTTTGCCAACGGCGGCACCTACATCATGTTCCGCATCTTTGCCGGCAAGATGGAGTCTTGGGATTTGCAGACCCTCAACGAGCAAGAGCGCGTCATCGGCCGCACCAAGCTTGAGGGCATCCCCCTGTCGCATTTGGACGATCCCAACGCCGACGAGTTCACCGAGCCCGACCTGTCTGCCACAGACGAGAACGGCCAGCCGCTCATCGACCCGCGCAGCCATATCTCCACGGTGCGCGGCGTGCGTAACGACACCGGCCATGCCATGGTCCGCTGGGGTTGGAACTACACCGACGGCATCGACGAGTTTGGCCACCTCAAGGCCGGCATGATCACCGGCGGCCTGAGCCGCGACCCAGATGCCGACTTCATGAAGTTCTTGGACGCCTTCCGCGACTGCGATCTGACCGATTACATGAAGTACACCGCATCCGCCGTCTTCATCGCACCCCATGCCGTGCGTCAAGACCAGGAGTATATCGGCCAGGACATGTTCGAGGCCACGGCGTAGTTGCGCTGCCTCGCGGCTGTTTGCGGTGCCTCGCGTAGCTTCTAGTACGCGTCGGCCCCGCAAACAGCGCGGCAGAGACCGGGCTTATGCTCGGCCACGAACTGCATACAGATGAAACAAGCGGCTGATGACCCGCAAACCGTGTCTGGGAGAGGGTGCGAGCTTTCCCAGACGCGGTTTGCGGCTTATCAGCCGAATCCGCGAAGTCGCACATTCGTAGGAGAGAGAAATGAAGAAGAACAAGGGGCAAGGCAAGGCCTTGCTCGCAAAATGCGCCGTTTGGGGCGTAGTCGTCGTAGCCTTTGCCGGCTACGCGATTGCCACGACGGCCATCGCTGCGCAAAAATCCGGCGACATCCAAAACGCCGTCAACTCGTCTACCAGGGGCATCTACCTCAAAGACGGCACCTTTAGCGGCTCGGCTCAAGGCTACGGCGGAGTCACAGACGTGACGGTGACGGTAACCAACGGCTATATCACCAATGTCACGGTGGACAACACCTACGACGACGCGCCCTATATAGAAAACGTCGAGGCACAGCTCATCCCCGACCTTATCGCCAACCAGACCACGACTGTCGACGTCGTCACCAACGCCAGCTACTCCAGTAACGGCGTGCGCTTTGCCGTGCGCAACGCGCTGCGCAGTGCCGGTGCCATGCCGGATTCCGAGCAAGAGGCCATTGCCGCGCTCAAAACCTCCGGTGCAACAGAAACCGACACGCTGAGCATCGGCTACTTCTTGAACCAGCAGCAAAAGGACAAGATGTCCAAGAACACCTCCGGCTTTGCGGGAGGTAGATAGCCATGAGCGAAGCTAAAGCTAAATCGGCCTTTGGACCCAACACGACGTTGGCAAAGGTGACGCGTCGCCAGCGTCTTGTCATCCAGATCCTCTTTCTCGTTCTCGCTCCGCAGACCTTCTCCCTGGCTTTTGCCGGCGTAAAGCAGCTTTTTGTGGCAATCGGCAAGGCGGATACCTTTGAGGCAAACACGTTTTTGTTCCTGTTGTTGTTGCTTTTGGTCTTTACCGTTGTCTTTGGGCGCTTCTTTTGCGGATACGTGTGCGCGTTTGGCACCGTGGGAGACATTCTCTACAAGATCGTCGACCTGCCGCTTGCAAAGCTCAAGGTCAAGCGCCCACGTATCCCGGCCAAGGTCGAAAACGCCCTGCGCTGCCTCAAGTACGTGGTGCTCGCCTTCTTCTTGATTACAAGCGTGGCAGGCGTGGGCAGCGTGGTAAACGTCTACAGCCCGTGGACTGCCTTTGGGCGCATCCTGTCTGCTAACTTTCTTGAGCTCAACATCGTTGGCCTGGGGCTTTTGATTGTCATCGCCATAGGCATGATCTGCAAAGAGCGCTTCTTCTGCGAGTTCTTGTGCCCTATGGGCGCCGTCTTTAGCCTGCTGCCGATGCTGCCGTTTTTTAGAACGCACCGCTTTATGCCCAAGTGCACCGAGTGCGGCGCCTGTGAGCGCAGCTGCCCCGTGCGCGTTGTTGTTCCCAACGATGGCATCCAGGCAGGCGAGTGCATAAGCTGCGGTCGTTGCGTGAGTGCATGCCCTACCCAATGCGTGGGCATGTGCAGCGAGGATGCGCTAGCCAAGAAGTTCGAGGCAGCGCTTGCAGATGACGCCGCTGCAAAAGAGGCGCTAGGGTCGCAAGCGACGCAAGGCTACGGGCAGCAAAGCGAGCCGCAAAAGGAGCAGCCCGTCTTCATGCGTGCTAAGACCCCGCTGGTGGTTGCGCTTTCTGCCGTGCTGCTGGTTGCGTTTGCCTTGCTTGGCGCGATAAGCCCGCTGTTTGCATAGGGGGGCGCATGTGTTTGACGCGAGGCTGCTAAAGCTTTGTCCTAAGGCAACCAAGCTGGCGCTGGCAAGCGTCGTCGTCCGCTGGCTAGCTTTGCTTGCGCAAATCGCCGTTTTGATGTTGGCGGCAAAGCTGCTCGGCTCTGCTTGCGGTGGCGAGTCTGTTGACTTTGGGGCGTTTGGCCTGCAGGTTGCCAGTGGCATCATCGTATGCCTGATCTTGCTTGCGTTGGCTGGCTGGCTGCAAGAGAGATCGGCTTCAAGCTTGCAAGCGCAGGTGTGCGCCCGTGTTTTTGGGAAGGCTGCCAGCTTGGGCGTTGCGCGCGAGAGCGTGATAGACGACGCACGCGCTGCATCGCTTGTGGGCGACGGCGCGCAAAAGCTCAAGCTGTATCTATCGCGTTACTTCACGCAGTTTCTCTATGCAATGGCCGCGTTGCTGACGCTGTTCGCGGTTGTTGCAAGCTTGTGCCTTCCTGCTGCCGCAGCGATGCTTGTCTGCGTTTTGCTCATGCCGATGTCCATCGTTATGCTCATGCGCCGTGCCAAAGGTTTTATGGGTGAGCATTGGGGCAAGCATGAGGATCTGGGCGCCGCCTTCTTAGATGCCGTGCGCGGTCTTGTGACTTTGCGTGTCTTTGGCTCCGACGCCTGCGAGCATGAGGCGCTGGATAAGCAGGCGGCCGATGTTGCGGCATCGACGATGCGTTTGCTCAAGGTGCAGTTGGGCAATGTCGTCTTGATGGATCTCTTTAGCTACGGTGGCATGGCCATTGGCATCTGCATCGCCGCCGCTATGGCGGCAAGCGGCGGTTTGGGCGTAACAGCCGCGTTGGTCGTCGCGTTTTTGGCGCGCGGGTTCTTTGCCCCCATGCGCAGCTTTGGCGCGCAGTTTCACACGGGAATGAACGCAGCGCCGGTTATCGATGCACTTTTCGAGCTGCTCGATGCCCCCGATCCCGCCCTGGGCACAGTCGAGATGCGTGCGGGTCAGGTCAGCCTCGAGCTCGACGGCGCGAGCTTTGCCTATCAGCCGCAAAGCGAACGCTATGCCTTGCATGGCATCGACCTGCATGTTTGGCCCAACTCGTTTATCGGCCTTGCGGGTGTGAGCGGCAGCGGCAAGTCGACGCTGGTCAAGATCTTGGGCGGGGATTTGAGCAACTATACCGGCAGCATCACTTGCAACGGCATCGAGCTCTCCAGTATCGAGCCGCAAAGCCTCAGCCGCTTGGTAACGGTCGTCTCGCGTCAAAGCCATGTCTTCAAGGGGAGCTTTAGGACCAACCTCGCCATTGCGGCGCCTCAGGCGGGCGATCCAGCTTTGTGGGAGGCGCTGCGCCAGGCGCATTTGGACGAGTACGTGCTCTCTTGCGGCGGTCTTGACGCTTTAGTCGACGCCGATGGGGCGAGCTTGTCTGGTGGGCAGCGTCAGCGCTTGTGCTTTGCGCGCGCCCTTTTGCGCAATACACCCGTCTACATCTTTGACGAGGCTACCTCAAACGTCGATGCGCTAAGCGAGCAGATGCTCATGGAGGCTATTCAGAAACTCGCGCTGAGCAAGACGGTGATCGTGGCCACGCACAGGCTTTCCCAGCTGCGCTATGCCGACGAGATCCTCCTCTTGCAAGACGGCTGCGTTTTGGAGCGGGGCAATCATAGCGAGCTTATCGCCTGTGGCGGAGTCTACAAGCAGATGTGGGACAGCAATGCGCAGCTCGAGCGCTTTGCCCAAGAGGTTGCCGATGAACTGCCGCAAGAGGAGCCGAGCCCCCTTGCCGCTGCGCTTGCAAAGATGCCCGGCATGATGCAGGGCATCATGGGAGCGTTTGTGTCCATCATGCGCACCGAGCGCATCAACAGCACGGGTAGCAGCGGGCCTGCTGGACACCCTGCGTGGATTCCGCTGCCCGATTACCAGGCGGGCATGAGCAGGCAAGGCCAAGCAGGTGACGCAGACGATGATGACGCGGCTGGCGATGCGCTGGATGCGGCTGCGGTTGCGGCCGGTGACGCGGCAGACGACGTTGCAGCGCCTGCGGGCATGGAGGGATTTGTCGAGGCGACGTTGGGCGATGTCGCCGCCGATGAGGCAGAAGAGATCAGGCAGGCCATGCGCGTTGTGCGCGATTGCATGGCCAAGCCGACCCAGATGCAGGTGCGTGTGACGCCACCGCCTCCGGTAAAGCGATCTATCCTCAAGATCGCGCAAAGCCTTATAGCTCTTACGAGCGGCATGCTCAAGGAGCTTGCGCTGGCGGGTGTTTTGGGTGCGCTATCGCATATGGCCGCCATCGCATCGGCGGTTTTGGCCGCAGCCGCGCTTTTGGCGGCGGCGAATCTGGCACAGCTGCCGTTTGCTGCCTGCATTGCGGGTTCTCTGCTTTGCGCTGTTGCTTGCGGTCCTTTGCATTATGCACAGCGCCTTTTGACCCATGACCAGACCTTTAAGACGCTGGCCGCTGTGCGCAGCGCCGTTTTTGGCAAGTTGCGCCGTGTGAGCTTGGGCACAATAGGCGCGCGCGATGCGGGGGAGGGCTTGAGCTTGCTCACAAGCGCTGTAGATAAGCTCGAGGGCTTTTACAGTCGCGTGACTTCTCCGCTTTTGGCCGCAACGCTGCTGGCTGTGTCCATGCTAGTGGCATTTGCGTTTGCAAACCCGTTGCTGGCTGCTGTGGCGTTTGCATCGTATGTGCTTGTTGCGGTGCTGCTGCCAGCGGTTTCTGCTCGATTGACGCGCGAGCGCGGGGCAGAGCTCAACGCTTATGCGACGCTTATGACGGGTTTCTTTATCGACAGTTTGCGCGGTATGGGCGACCTTGTGCGTTTTGGTCGTGCGCGCGACTATCAAGACGAGCTGCTTGGGCATATGGAGAGCCTGGGCGCAGGGCAGAGCTCGTTTGCCAAGCTCGCGGCCGTGCTAGCTGCATTGCCTCGGGTAGCAAGCCTCGCATGTAGCGCTGTGTTTGCCAGTGCGTCCTGCGTTTTGGCTGTCACGGGTGCGATGGATGCCTCATTGGCTGTGACGTGCTCTATCGCCTTCATGGCGAGCATGGGTCCTATGGTCGACATCGCCTCCTTGGGGTTCTCTTTGCATCAGACGCTTGCCGCTGCAGATCAAGTGCTCGATGTGCTTGAGCTTGACGAGGTATGCGATGCGCCCGATGCGGTTGATGCCGGCAGCTTTGAGCGCCTTGAGGTGAGCGATCTGGGCTTTTCTTACGATGGCGTACGGGTTTTGAGCGATATCAGCTTTGGTTTTGAGGCGGGGCAGTTTGTGGGCATCGCTGGCAAGAGCGGGGCGGGAAAGTCGACCTTGCTGCAGCTCATGATGCGTTTTGAAGACCCGTGTGAGGGCAGCGTGAGCATCAACGGCATCGACCTGCGTCGCCTTAAGGGTGCTGCGTTGCGAAGTCTTGTGGCCTACATGCCGCAGGAGACCTATCTCTTTGACGGCAGCTTGCGCCGCAACTTGCTGGTAGCAAAGCCTGAGGCCAGTGATGAAGAGCTGAAGGCCGCCGTCGAGGCCGCCTCGCTCGATGAGCTTGCTGCGCGTTTGCCGCAGGGACTGGACACGCGCGTTTGCGGCGGCGGATACAGCCTTTCTGATGGCGAGCGCCAGCGCGTGGGCCTTGCCCGGGCGTTTTTGTGCGGGGCGCCGCTTTTGCTGCTGGACGAACCCACGAGCAACCTCGATGCGCTTAACGAGGCGGCCATCCTGCGTGCGTTGTGCACTGGTGCCGAGGGCAAGACGGTCGTCATCGTGAGCCATCGCAAAGCCGTTGCCGCCATCGTCGACAAGCTGCTCGTTGTAGAAGACGAGCGAGAATCCTAGGGGTGCCACCTCATGTCGTTGCTCTGGCTAGAAACTCTAAAAAACCGAGGTTTCTATAGGGTCAACCCTTGCGCTATCGGTAAAAGTTAGCTTAAGGTAAAAATAATAAGCGATTGCTAACTTTTGGAGGGAACGGGATGGCAGCGCGAAAGCCTGACCTGCTTATCAATATCGACAACGCTAACGACGCCCCGCTGTACCAGCAGGTTTACGACGGCGTAAAGGCGCATATCCTGGGCGGATCGCTCGTAGAGGGGGACCGGCTTCCGCCCATCCGCAAACTCACAAAGTCCTTGGGCGTGTCGCACGCAACCGTGGAGCGTGCCTATCTGCAGCTCTCTGTGGAAGGCTATGTCCAAAACGTTCCCAGGAGCGGTTATGTGGTAAACGGGATCGACATCGGCTTCTTTAGCGAAGAAGCAGCCGATACCAGCGCCCAGGTGCGCCATGTTTTGGATTCGCTTGAGCCGAGCCCCCTTTGCGAGGAGGTCCTTGCCGGCAAGAAACTGCGCTATAACTTCTCGTATTGCAACCTGCAGCCTGGCAGCTTTCCGCGCAGGATCTGGATGCAGCTTTCCAACGAGGTCATGCGCAATGCATCGGATCAAGAGCTTGCGAGCTACGCGTGCTACAGCGGCCCCAACCGCCTGCAAACCGTTTTGGCGCGTTATCTGCAGCAGACGCGCGGCATCGCCTGCGAGCCCGAGCAGATCGTCTTTGCGAGCGGCACCGAGTCCATGCTCGAATCTGTCTTGGGTCTGTTTGACGGCGATGTGCAGCGCATCATGCACGAGGAACCTGGCTACGAGGTCATGACGGCGGTGGTGGGCCGCTGCAGCTCGGCCGAGCTTTTGCCTTTGCCCGTGCGCGAGGGGCCGGTGGGCGCCTTGCTCGACAAAGCAAATCCGCAGCTCATCTTCACGACGCCCTCTCATCAGTTTCCCACGGGCATCGTCATGCCGATGGATAACCGCGTCGAGCTCATGGGCTGGGCAAACGAGAACAACGCCTACATCATCGAAGACGATAGCTGCAACGAGTACCGCTACGACACGCAGTCGATCCCGTCTCTGCATTCGCTAGACCACAACAACCGTGTGATCTATGTGTGCAATTTCTCAAAAGCGCTCTCTCCCGGCTTGCGCATCGCCTACGCGGTGCTGCCGCCCGAGCTTTTGGGCCGATGGAAGCGCCGCTACGCCACTAGGTGGGACAGCGTGCCCTATATCACCATGGAGACGCTTGCGTCTTTTATCGAGCAAGGGTATTGGAACCAGCATCTGCGCCGCATGGCTATGGACAACAAGAGACGTCACGACTTGCTGCTTGACCATCTGCGCCGAGCTTTTGGCGATGCGGTAGACATCAGCGGCATCTCGAGCGGCATGCATCTCTACGTCACTGTTCATAATGGCATGAGCTCAAGGGAGCTGGTTTTGAGCGCGCGAGATCAGGGCGCATCCGTCCACGGGACAGACCAGTACTGGTTCTCAAGACAGCCGGACACAGGCAGCGTTCTCATCGGGTTCTCTTCTATAGCGCTCAAGGACATCCCTGCGGGTGTGGAGGCATTGCGAAAGGCTTGGCTTCCTGCGGCAAAGTAAGGCCGCGTGCCCTCTCTGTATCTTTGATGCAAACAATCTGCCCAGCTGTCCATCTCTCCGTTTGCCAAACTGCCCTTACTGATGCTTGCGATAAAGTTAGCAGTCGTTTACACTGCCCGTTAGCATTGGCTAACACCAGTAGACATCAAGACAGGCAAGGAGCAAGAAGATGACTCTTTCCCAAGTGGAGATTGGCAAGAGCGCAACAGTGACCAAGCTCCATGACAACGGCGCTGTCAAGCGCCGCATCATGGATATGGGCATCACCAAGGGCGTTGAGGTGACCATCACCAAAGTTGCCCCTCTGGGAGACCCCATCGAGCTCAAGGTTCGCGGTTACGAGCTGACCTTGCGCAAGGCGGACGCAGACCTCATCGAGGTCGCATAAACCACTGCTGACAACCGCATGCAAAGAGCGCTGAGAGGCGCTCTTTATTTGGCATGCGAGTTAGCGGTTTCTTACTTTTTAGGGATAAACGCAAGAAAAAGAGAGGACCAAGACATGGCTTTGACACTGGCCTTGGTGGGCAACCCCAACTCGGGCAAGACCACCTTGTTCAACCAGTTCACGGGCAACCATCAGTACGTGGGCAACTGGCCCGGCGTTACGGTTGAGAAGAAGGGCGGCAAGCTCAAGGGCAACAGCGACGTAGAGATCGTCGACTTGCCGGGCATCTACTCGCTGTCCCCGTACACCAAAGAGGAGGTCGTAGCCCGCGAGTTTTTGGCGCAGGGCTCTGTTGACGCGATCATCAACATCGTCGACGCGACCAACCTCGAGCGCAACCTGTATCTGACCGAGCAGCTCATGGAGTTTGGCGTTCCCGTTGTCGTGGCGCTCAACCAGATGGACGTCGCCAAGAAGCGCGACTACACCGTCAAGTCCGCAGAGATCTCCAAGAAGCTGGGAGTTCCCGTTGTCGAGATCTCTGCGCTCAAGGGCGACGGCATCGACGAGTGCGCACAGGCTGCTATCAAGGCGGCAAACAGCAAAGAGCATCCCGCGCCGGTTGTTTTCTCTGCCGAGCTCGAGGGTTACTTGTCTCAGATTGAGGCTAAACTCCCCGCTAGCGTGCCTGCTTCCCAAAAGCGCTACCTTGCCATCAAGGCGTTTGAGCGCGACGAGAAGGCAACGGCAGATCTTGGCATCGCCTCTCAGGTAAGCGACATCATCGCCCAGGCAGAAGCTGCATTTGACGACGATGCAGAGGGCATCATCACCAACGAGCGCTACAAGAACATCACCTCGTTTATCCAAGACGTCTACGACCGCAAGCAAAGCGGTCAGTCCATTTCCGAGCGCATCGACTCCATTGTCACCAACCGCATCCTGGCCCTGCCGATCTTTGTCGTGATCATCGGCTTGGTCTACTACATCGCCATCTCCACGGTGGGCGGCGTTGCGACAGACTGGGCTAACGACGGCGTCTTTGGCGACGGTTGGTATCTCGATCCGTCTCCCATCGTCCAAGTTGATGGCGCGCAGGCTGCCTTTGACGAGGACGACGGTGCATACAGCGAGGCTCAGTCTTGCATTGCAGAGTACGTTGCCGCTGCCGATGAGGCCGGCGTCCCGACTGCCGCCGACATGCAGGAGGCTATCGACAACGAGGAGGACTTTGACGAGTCCACGCTCGCTACGTTCCAAGAGCAAGCCGAGGCAGCAGGCGTTACTGCGACCTACACCCCCGAAGACGAGGATACCGGCGAGCTGCTGGTAGACGACGCTGTCGATGTCGACGCCGCCGTCTTTGCGGAGTCGCTTGAGGTCGAAGAGCCCGATCATGCCGATTACGGTATCTGGATCCCTGGTATCCCCGTGCTGATCGGCGACGCGTTGGATGCTGCCAACGTCGCAGGCTGGCTCAATGCCTTGATCTTGGACGGCATCGTTGCCGGTGTTGGCGCTGTCTTGGGCTTTGTTCCGCAGATCCTCATCCTCTTCTTCTTGCTGGCCATTTTGGAAGGCTGCGGCTATATGTCCCGCGTCGCCTTCATCTTGGATCGCATCTTCCGCCGCTTTGGCCTGTCTGGTAAGACCTTCATCCCCATGCTCATCGGCACCGGTTGCGGCATCCCCGCTGTCATGTCCACGCGTACCATCGAATCCGAGAGCGCGCGCCGCATGACGATCATGACCACGACCTTCATGCCCTGCTCTGCCAAGCTGCCCATCATCGCCCTGTTCGCCGGCGCGTTCTTTGGCGGCAGCGGCATGATCGCGACCTTGGCGTACTTTGTTGGCATCGCCTCCATCATCGTCTCTGGCATCATGCTCAAAAAGACCAAGCCCTTCCAGGGCGAGGAGACCCCGTTTGTCATGGAGCTCCCCGAGTACCGCCTGCCTCGCTTTGTCGACTTGCTGCGCAGCATGTGGGAGCGCGGTTGGTCGTTTATCAAGAAGGCCGGCACCATCATCTTGCTGTCCTGCGTCCTCATCTGGTTCCTCTCCAACTTTGGCGTCGAGAGCGGCAGCTTTGGCATGGTCGAGGATATGAACAACTCCGTTCTTGCGGTTATTGGTTCTGCGATCTGCATCATCTTCGCGCCTTTGGGTTGGGGCGATTGGCAGGCAACCGCATCTGCGGTTACAGGCCTTATCGCCAAGGAGAACCTGGTCGGCACCTTTGGCGTCCTGTACGCCGGCGGCGACGGCCTGTGGGCAAACCTCGCGGCGACCTACACCATCCCCGCTGCCTTGAGCCTCATGTTCTTCAACCTGCTGTGCGCGCCGTGCTTTGCCGCCATGGGCGCAATCCGCCGCGAGCAGGGTAGCGCCAAGTGGTTCTGGGCAAGCGTTGGCTATGAGTGCGGTTTTGCCTACTGCGTTGCCCTGTGCATCTACCAGATCGGCTCGGCTATCCAAGGCGATGTGAACCCGGTTGGCCTGGTGGTTGCCATCGTGATCATCGCTGCGGCGCTCTTCATGCTCTTGCGCCCGGCTCCCAAAGTCGCGGCAAGCGCTGGTGATGATGCTGCTGCACAGACTGCCTAGGGCTCGCAAAACTGCTTGCGGTAAGCGAGCTGTCTAGGAAACCTAGGGTATAGGCGCGAGTGTTTTAAAGCTTGCGGTTTTTAAGGACGTCTCCCATGAGGGAGGCGTCCTTTTTTGTGCTGCGAGCTGCGATGATGCGTTTTGCAGACGCAGATTTTACGGCGATGCGCGTAGCGTCTTGGGGGCGGACAAGGCGCTGCTGTGGGGATGTTTGAACTGGCGTTTTTGAGGGATGAAACGCGTGAGGGAGGCTTTGAGACGCGAAGAAGATTCAAATGCCGATATAGTTGCAGCCCTTTGGCGTTGGTTCTGGGATGTTTTGGGACTCTAAAGCCGTTTTAAGAGGTGTTGACGGGGCTGGCGGCAAGATTTTCTGATTTGCTAGGCCTTTATCTGGATTCTAGATATCTGATTTTTATCAGCTGCACAACCTGCGCTTTTATGTGATTTTCCAAAAATCAGTCTGATTTTGGTCTGAGGTTTTCCGGACAAGTGACCAAAGTGCGCCGGTGGATATGCGGGTTCGACCTATTGTAAAACGCTCCCACACATTCGATCGAGGGGAGCGGCATGACTTCTATGCAAAAGCAGCTTGCAGTGGGAATCGCCTGTGCTGTCTTGGCCGTTGCGGCGGTTTTTGCCTATACGGCAACAGTGAGCAGCGAGGCTGCAGTTAAGAGGCAAGCGGCAATAGAGAAGTACGGCGGAGAGCAGACGCAGGTTTTGGTAGCAGCACAAGACATCCTTACAGGGACGGTCTTTGAGGCGGATAGCGTCAAGCAAAGCACCTGGCTTGTAGATTTGCTGCCCGAATCGGATGTTGCGTGTCAGACAGACCAGGTGGAGGGGTTGATAGCGCAAGCAGATATCAAGAAGGGCGAGCCCATCGTCTTGTCCCGTGTTGGAGACGGCAATGCGCGCATCAACGTGCCAAACGGGCTAGAAGCTGTGAGCGTTTCGTCAGATGACGTTTTGGCGGTTGGCGGCAGCGTGCAGACGGGGTCGTTTGTCGACGTGTACGTAGAGACCTCAAAGGGAAAAGTGGTTTTGCTGGGCAAAAGGATCCTCGTGCTTGAGACGAGCGCCGTTGTCGATGCAAAAAGCTCCCAAGCCATCACATGGGTGACGCTGGCTGTAACGCCCGAGAGCGTAAGCGAGCTGCTTACAGCTTCTTGCAAAGGGACGATCCACTTGGTCTTGCCTGGCGGGCAGGGCACGGCAGATGAGGAGTAAACATGCTTGGCAACGAATCGGATCAGGAGTTCTTTGGCTTCTCGCAGGGATGGCGTCCGCGCTTGGTGGGTGACAATGTGCCTGAAGAGGGCAGTGCAGCAGCAGATGATAGCGCGGCTGCAGGCGAGGCAGCGGTTGCAGACGGCATAGAGGCCGCATGCAGCGCTGCTACGGGTTGCGGTGCGGCAGGTAGCTCTGAGACGCAAGGTGAGATGAGCCCCTACGAGCTTGATGACCGCGCTTATGCTGCAGACTGTCCCGTTGAGCTGCCGTGGGAGGAGCCAGCATGCGACGATACAGCGCAGGAGTGGAACAGCCAGGACAGCTTATGCGAGCAGAGCTTTGCTGCGTTTGCGCAAGAAAGCGCATTACAGCCTGCGGCAGACACCGCGCAAACGCAGCAGCCCCTCGCGCCGCTTATCGCTGTCGTGGGTGGTAGCGGCGGGGTTGGGCGCAGCACGCTGGCGTTTCTCATGGCATCCCTTTGTGCGCAGCAAGGCGTCGACACCGTCTTGCTCGAAGGCGACCTGCAGTTTGGGGATTACGGCTTCTGGTTAGGGCTCGATGATGAGGCGGACAGCCTGGCTAGGCCCTCTGCTGCTGCTCCCATCGCGTGCCCTCAGGGCTTTGACCTTTACCGTGCGCCAGTGTTTCCCGAGGTAGCCGATAAAGTTTGCGACGAGCTTGCCCAAAACCTCTGCAAGATCAGAGAGGGCAGGGGCATCGTCATTGCAGACACGGGCGCCTATTGGTCTGGCTTTACGGCGAGCTTGCTTTTGCAATGCGATGTCTTTGTGATGATGAGCGATTCGCGCCCTGCGTCGACAGCTGCGGCGATAAAGGCGAGCGAGCTATGCGGGCGTCTAGGCGTCCCCAGCACGCGCATGGTGGCGGTTTGCAACAGGTGGAACAGCAGATGCGCATTGTCCACACAAGATATCGCCAGGGCGTTGGGCGTTGATAAGGCGTATTGCATTCCGGATGGTCGCGAGGTTGTGGAGGAACTCGTCCGCTGCGGCGATTTTAACGAGCTAGCGCAATCGGGAAACCCCGTGATCGCTGCGACGAGCATGCTGCTCAAGGCCGTTCTGCCGCGCGTTGGCATCTCTTGCAGCCTCGAGAGCTTTCGCAAGAAGGGCTTCTTCAAATGAAACTCGCCGATTATGCCGATGCTGCGTGCGAACGCCCCAAAGAGGGCGCCGCGCTAAAGGGTGGGCAGCGTGTGGCAATGCAGCTTAAAGAAAAATTGCGCGAGCAGCTTTATCAACGTGTGTCTAGTGAGCGCCTGGCGCAGCTTGCCGCACTCGAGCGCAACCGCGCAAAAGAAGAGCTGAGCGTTTTGGTTGGGCAAGTTGCAACGGCATCGGGAATCGGGGCAAATGCCGGCGATGAGTTTATGGCGCGCCTCGTTGCAGAGACTGTCGACATGATCGTTGGTTTGGGGCCTCTTGAAGCGCTTTTGGAAGACGACAGCGTGACAGAGATCATGGTCAACGGAGCCTTTAGCGTTTTTTGCGAGCGCGAGGGAAAGATCGAGCCTGTCGAGGGCTGCTTTGACAGCGAGGAGCAGCTGCGTATGGTCGTGGACAGAATCGTCTCGCCACTTGGAAGGCGCGTTGACGACCAGCAGCCGATGGTCAATGCAAGGCTTTTGCAAGGGCATCGCGTTAATGCCGTTATTCCGCCGATAGCTGTTGAGGGGACGGCTCTTACGATCAGAAAGTTCAAGAGCCGTTCTTACTCGCTTGATGAGTTGACCTGCATGGGAGGCATGAGCAAGCCGATCGCGCAGCTTTTGTCTTGGTGCGTTAGAGGCCGCAAGAACATTGCGGTGTGCGGAGGGACGGGTGGGGGCAAGACGACGCTGCTCAACGCATTGTCGCGAGAGATACCCCATGACGAGCGCGTGATCACTATAGAAGACGCTGCCGAGCTCATGTTTGATACCCATCCGCATGTGGTGAGGCTGGAGGCTCGTATGGCAAACGCAGAGGGTTGCGGCGAGGTGACCATACGGGACTTGGTCGTCAATGCGCTGCGCATGAGACCGGATCGCATCATTGTGGGCGAGTGTAGAAGCGCCGAGGCGCTCGACATGCTGCAGGCTATGTCAACAGGGCATGACGGCAGCTTGACCACGCTGCATGCAGGATCGCCGCGCGAGGCTGTTGCGCGCTTGGTGATGATGGTGCGCTATGGGATGGAGCTGCCAGTCGAAGTGATAGAGGAGCAGGTCGTAAGCGCGCTTGATCTGATCGTGCAGCAAGACAGGGTCCTGGGAGGGGCAAGGAAAGTCACCCAAGTGGCATGTCGTCGACGCGGTTTCTACGATGACGCCAGCAGGTTTCCCTACGACGTTGTCGTGCGCTGGGACAAGGAGACTAAGCGCTACGTGTGGGCAAGGCCGCCGGATTGGATCGACGAGCTCGTATTAGATGGGTATGCGACGCAAGATGAGGTGGACCAGTGGATGCAGCAGGTGTTTTGACGTTGGGCACATCGCTTGCCTGCGCGGGATGTTGTGCTGCCTTGCTTGGACGATGCGGTTATTTGCTTGCAGAGAGAAAGGTCGCACGTTATAGAGCGCAAAGCAGAGGAGACCGCATTTCTCTTGAGAATGCAGGCGAGCTGCTAGAGCAAAAGGCCTTTGAAGTGCTGGCACGCGTTCCCAAGATTGACAAAGCCATGAGAACGATGAGAAACCAACGTCGCAAAAGGGAACTAAAGAGCTCCCTTCCTCAGGCCATGCGCCTGCTTTGTATCTCTCTTGATTCTTCCGGTTCTTTGCAGCAGGCCCTGGAGTATGCGGCCGAAAACAGCTCTGGCGTGATTGCGAAAGAGCTCAGACGCGCCGTGTGGGATATCAAGGCTGGCAGGAGCTTTGACGAGGCTATGGAAGGCTTGAGGTTGCGAACAGGCGGAAGCGAGTTTACCTGTCTAGTTATCGCGATGGAAATCCAGCATCGTTGCGGCGGCACGCTTGGGCAGATTCTTGCCAGCGTATCGGAGATGCTCCAGCAAAGCGCAGAGCTTGAGGAGGAGCTGGTAACCAAGACCACGCAGGCAAAACTGTCGGCGCGTGTCGTCGCGCTGATGCCGCTTGTTGTCTTGGCCTTGATCTCTCTGGTGTCGCCAGGATATTTGGGACAGTTCTTTGAGTCTGCCAGCGGCTTTGCCCTGTTTGTTTTGGCAGTGCTCATGGAACTTGCAGGCATCGTACTTGTAAAGCGCTCTATGGCCGTAGATTTTGGGCCGGGTGGTTGAGATGGGGCTTGTGCTTTGCGTTATGGCTGCGACGTTTGCGGCGTTGTCGGGTTACTGCGTAGGCAGAGGCGCCTGTGGACATCTTGACGCCCTTGCGCGTCGCAACGTTAAGGGGAGCCTTTCGTTTGAACAAGCGTTGGAAGATCCCGTCTTGCTCTTTGCGCTCCTTGCTGCTGTAAGCGGCGTTGTGGCCGTGGCCTTTGGGCTGCAGCTTCTCGTACCTTGCCTTTTGCTGAGCCTTGTGGTGATGAAGACAGCCCCCAGGTATCTGGAGCGCCGCAGAAAAGAGCTTTTGCGCGCTGCTTGCGAGGGTGACTTGAGCATGTTGTGCGATGTCGTTGCGATGGGCATCGATGCGGGTTTGTCGTTTGACGCTGCGTTGGATATGTATTGCAGGCGTTTTGACAACGAGCTCTCAAAAAGGATGATCTGCGCAAAGCTCCAATGGGAGCATGCGGTGTTCACGCGTAGCGATGCCTTGTCGCGACTTGCGCAGGAGCTCGAGTCTTTTTTGCTTAGGCGCTTTGCAGATACAACGGCACGTGCGGTTTCTGCGGGGGCACCTCTTGCAGGGATGCTCAGGGATCTTGCGGCAGATGTCAGGAGAATTCAAAAGATGCGGGTGGAGCGCAGTGTTGCCAAGGCGCCGGTCAAGATGCTCGTGCCCACGGGTGCGTGCATTCTGCCTGCGATGCTGCTTTTGGTGATGGGCCCGATGCTTCTGCAATTCATGGGTCATTGAGATGTTGTTGCTTTTGCTTTGCAGCACGCAGTGCTGTTAGGCGCAAACAGAAAGGACAAAGAGATGAACGAGTTGGCCATCAAGATGCATGCTGCCATGGTGGGTTTTATCTATCGGCTTAAGCACGACCAAAGCGGGCAGGGGACAACCGAGTACGCGATCCTCGTGGGTGTTTTGGCTGTTATCGCGATGATTGCAATCGCTGCCTTCAAGGGAAAGATCCAAGAGCTGTGGACCGCCATATCAGATGGCGTGAACGGGCTGTAGGGGCTTCACGATGTTTGCAGGAAGAGAGGACGGGCAGGCTTCGGTTGAGTACGCGGCTATAGGCGTGGCGTTGATCGTGGTGATAGTTGCATGCGCTGCGCTTTGGCGCTTTGGCGAACAAGGCGGCTTTGCTCGGGTTTCGCAAGAGCATGCAAGCCATAGTATCGAGGTGCAAGGAGGCCTGGTCGATGTCTTGCTGTATTGAGGCCGCGAGCAGAAGTCTTTGCGCAGAAAGCGGGCAAGCTACGGTTGAGGCGGCGTTTGCGCTGCCGGTGATCTTTGTTCTGATGGGCCTTTTGCTGCAGCCGGCAGTGCTCTTGTACGACCGTTGCATCATGCAGTCTGCTGCGGCGGAGACCTGCAGGCTGGTTGCAACGGGCTCGTGTGGCAGCGTGGCCGCCCAGGGGTTTGCATTGCGAAGGCTTGCTGCGGTTCCGGCGCTCGATCTATTTCATACGCAGGCATGTGCATGGGATGTCCAGGTGGAGGACGCGGGCGCGTCTGACTGCGCGACCGTGTCGATCAAAGGGCATGTCAAGACCTTGCCTTTGCTGGGTATAACGGCGTCGACCATGACGAGCGCCGAGCCAGACGGCTGCGCTCTGCTTTCATGCGAGGTCTCAAGCCGTTTGCATCCCTCGTGGCTTGCAGATACGCAAGGCGCAGCTCAGGAGTGGATAGCGCTATGGAGCTGATGCGGCTGTTTAGAAAAGACGGAGAAGACGGCTTCACGACAGCGGGCATGGCCATCGCTCTTCTATTGAGCGTCGTCTTGGCTTTTGGCGCTGTGCAGGCGCACTGGACACAATCTAGATCCGGGCAGGTCCAATACGTTGCGGATGCAGCGGCATTGGCGGCAGATGGCGCGGTGGCAGAGCTCATCGTCTACGCGCAGACCATAGACGCGGCTTTGCTGTCTTTGTCTTTGATAGGCGTTGCGTCGTATGCCGCTTGCGGCGTTGCTGCGTTTGTCCCAGGCGGGCAGGGGGTTGCCGCTAAGTTCGCAGACTTTGGCTCTCGTGTTTTCAAGACGCGCGACAGCTTTCTCAAGACGGCCCAAAAGGGGCTCGATGCTGCCCAAGCTCTTATGCCTGCCATATGCACCAAACGCGCTTGCGAAGTCATAGAGGCAAATTCGCGTGCTGGCAAGGTGAGCTATCACGGCATCGCCGTACCGCTTCCCCTTGAAGGAGAGAAGCTTTCGCTTTCTTCGGGAAAAGATGCGCAGGAGGCGGCTCAAGACATAGAGTCGAGAACAGACGATGTAGAAGAGGAAGTGCAAAAGCAGAAGCGCGCCCAAGAACAGATGGACAAGGAGAAGCTTGCTGCTTGGAGGGCTGACTGCGGGGATAACCCGTCGATGATGGAGCGAGCGTCAACCCTTGCAGGACTGGGCGGGTCTGACAATCCACATTATGCAAGTGTTGATGTGTGGAGCTTCAACGCTGCTCTTGAGCGGGCAAAAACCTACTATGCCGCCCGTCTTGAGGCAGAAGGTGGGGCGTCAGCATCGGGGTCGCCTGAGCTGGTGGGGCAGTCTGTGGCACGCAAGGCCTACTATGCCTATGCCTTGAGCGAGGTTTCAAAGGGGCGTGTGGGCAAGGACGCCTACGGAGCCGAGTCTCCAGAGCTCAAGGAGCTTGCCAGGAATACCAAGCAGATCAAGGAGACATCGCTGTATACGGACGCCGCCTACCCTGTGGGAGTTTTTGCAAAGGGCAAGGTTTTGCACGCTTGGGATGGATGCCCCGCTTATAAGGGACAGACACCTGCGGGAAGGGCGGCTGTGAACGCAATCGATACAGGTGAGGTCCTAGAGTGCGAACAATGCAGGTTTTCTGCAACGACCTTGGGAAGGGTGCCCAGTGCCTCGACCTCTATCAACAACGGCTTCGAGTATCACTATCGCTTGGTTGTCGAGGCTTCAAAGCGCTACAAAGACGCCGCTGAGCAAGCTGCTTTAGGTCAAGAAAAGCTCGAGCGTGCTGCAGGAGAGATGAAGGACCTGCTCAAAGAGGCCTTTGCGTCTTTGGCCAATGCGCGTATCGATATACAGCCTCCGGGGCGCTACGGCTGTATCTGCATAGTGATAGCCGATGAAAGCGAGCTGGACATAGGCGGCAGCTTTATCGATGCCCCGGCGCACATAGGCAAGCGCATGGCGATATCAGGCGCGAGCCTGGCAATAGACGAGGGCGTCGATCAATCCCAAGTGCTGAGCGTTGTTGGGGCCGGGCTCGTTTCCCAAGAGGGATTGGCAGACTCTGTTGCCAAGACGGTTTTTGGCTGTTGGGGCGATGCCCTTGGCGCCTATGCCAAGGGAACTGATGGCGTGGTGCAGGTTGTAAGCAAGACTATTGGCAGCATCCCCTTGGTGGGCACGGATCTGTCTGCTTGGGTGGCAGGCGAGTTTGAAGAGGCTGCACAGGCAAGCGGTCTTAAGCCTGCCGAGCTTAAGGCGTATAAGCCGGTCTTGGTAAACACGCAGGTGATCTTGGAGGCAGATAACTCGAGTCTTGCCTCTGCCTTGCTTGGTGCAAAAACGGCTGCGCAAGCGGCGTCTGAGGCAAGCACTGGTGATTTGACAAGGGTCTTAGACCTCTTGAAGGGCTATGCCACGGGGCAAACGGAGCTTGATGCTCAAGGCGTCTTAGTACTCGCAACGCTGTCGCTTGCCGTGGCAGACCTTGGATTGGGAGAGAAATCTTTGGAGATAGACGGCATGCAAGGGGCTGAGCAGCTGTTTAGCCAAGCGCTTTCAGAGTTAAGGGGCAAGTTGTGAGAGGCATGTGGGCTTGCGTTTCCCGAATGGTGGCAAATAGGTATCGCGCTCCAGGGCACCCGGCCTTGGGCCGCGACCTAACAAGGGAGGCGGGGCAGATGGTTGTCGAGCTCTGTGTGGTGATGCCCGTTGTTCTCATGGTTGCGGTGGCCGTTATCGACGGGTTGGTCTTTGCGGCTGCGGCGTCTAAGTTCGATCACCTGTCATCCCAGGCGATTTTGGCAGAGGCAACGTCTCCTGGCGGAACGGAGTTCGACCCCGATTTGATAGGCGCCAATGTCCAAAGCTTGCTTATAGAAGAGATGGAGGATTCGCACGTGAATATCGAGATTGCCGTTTCTGGCTCTGGGCATGTCTGCGAGTTCAAATGCACGATGTCTTTTGTGCCTTGGCCGTTGGGCGCAGGCGGCACGGTGATGGGCATGTCTGTCCCGGCACTGCTTGAGCATGAGCCCGTTTTCTGTGTGCGCCCTTATGTGATAGGAGAGCTGTGATGAGGGTAAAGATGGCAACGAGCTACGGGGCCCGTGCGCGCGGCCTGCTGCTAAGAGACGTTTCGTGGCTTGGAGATGACGGCGTCTTGATCTTATCACCATGCAAGTCTGTGCATACCTTTGGAATGCGGCAACGCATCGACATAGCGTTTGTGGGCCGCGATGGAACCATATTGCGTTCTGAGAGATCTGTTGCACCCATGAGGATGCTGAGTCGCTCCGACAGCGTTGCCGTGATAGAACGCTTTAGCACTGGGGACAGAGATGCTGGCGGTGGTATGGAAGATAGGTGGTTTGAGCCGGGTGATGTTGTCGAACTGAATCTGTCTTTGGAAGGTGATGGCAAGCCTCTTGTTTTGGACAAACCATGCGGCATCGCCAAAAGAGGGAAGTGAGTTGGGATGACGGCAAGCTTGATGGAGGCATCCGTGCTAAGCTTGCGTTTAGTAGAAATTTCTTCTAAACGCAAGGAGATCCCCATGCCTCAAATAGTCCCTGTGAGCGACTTTAGAAGCGACATCAAATCTGTCTCGCAGTTTACCGATGCCGGCGAGGTGGTCATCTTGACCCAAAACGGACGCCCAAAGTGGGCAATGGTGGATTACGAAGTTTGGAATGCCGCCAATCGGGTTCAGGAGATGGAGATGGCACGCGCTCTTAAAGAAACAGAAGAGCGCCAAATGCGCGGAGAAGTTGAGTGGCTTACTTCGGAAGAGTTCAAGGAACGTCTTGCTGAGCGTCGCGCGCGTTTGAAACACGTTGAGTGCGAGGGAAAACAGACTGAGGTGGGCGTATGAGCCATCGAGTGATTGTGGATTCTGTCGCAGATAGAGATATCGAAAACCACCTTGCGTGGCTGTGTGAACATGTTGGCGCCGGATATGCCCTTCGTGTGCTGGATGGATTTGAAGCGGTTTTTGAGCGGATAGAGAGCAATCCTCGTATGTATCCAAAATGTGAGTTCCCGGACGGTTGCGGATTAAAAAGGGTGTACCGCGGTGCCATCACGGGTAACTACAAGGTGTTTTATACCGTTGATGACGAGAGGCAAGAGATTGTCATTTGCCGCATCTTCCACATGTCATCGGACTACACACATGCCTTCTCGTAAGAAAGGCTAAGTGTTGTCGTTGGCATGGGCTCATCTCTGGTGATGATGCTAAGTCCGGGTGTTTGATTTGCGCTACCATTTCACCCAAAGCTCATGAGGTAAAGGAGAGCGCGTGAACATTATTGTTGTGGGTTGCGGTCGCGTGGGCAGCCATTTGGCGACGCTTCTGTCTGACGACGGTCATAACGTGTCGGTTATCGATCGCAGGGTGGACGCCTTCAACGCTTTGGGAAGGAGCTTTAACGGCGCGACCGTCAAGGGCGTTGGCTTTGATGAAGAGGTTTTGATGGAAGCCGGCGTAAAAGAGTGCGATGCCGTGGCCGCTGTTACCAGCAACGACAACGCTAACCTCATGGTTGCCGAGGTCGCGCGTCGAATCTTTGGCGTCAAGCATGTTATTACCCGCCTTTATGCCCCCAAGCGAGAGAAAACCTACACGCAGCTCGGCATCGACTTTGCCTGCGGTACGACGCTTGTGGCAGAAGAAATCTTTACCAAGATCCTTGCTGGCCACGGGCATCATATCGAGTCTTTTGGCAATTACGAGCTGATCAGGTTTGCCCTGCGCTTTCAAGACAGAGACAGGGTTGTCACTTGCGGTGAGCTCGAGCGAGAGTACGGCGCGCGTGTTGTTGTGTACGAGCATGACGACAGTGCTCATCTCCCTAAGCCAGAGAGCGTTTTGCGCTATGGGGACGTTGTGATCGTCTGCATCGACAGCCTCAATCTTTTTGACTTCTCCGAGTTCTTGAGGAGCTAGGTATGTACATCGTTATCGTCGGCGGAAGCATGACCGCAGAGTTTCTTATTAGCGCTATGCAAGATCAGCGCCACCGTGTGACGGTCATCGAGGAGGATCTGGAGACCACAGACCGCTTGATAGAGGTTCTCCCCAAGCGCGCAACTGTTGTCATGGGAGACGGCTGCGATTCCGAGACTCAAAGGGACGCCGGCGTAGCCGATGCCGATCTCTTCATCGCGTTGACGGGTCATGACGAGACAAACCTTGTTGCCTGCGAGATAGCGATGACAGCTTTTGACGTGCCGCGCTGTATTGCCAGCGTTAGAAGCCCCAAAAACGAGCGCATATTCCGAGAAGTGGGCATCGAGCCCGTGAGTTCTACGGACCTTATCGCCCGTATGGTCGAGGAAGAGGCAGTTATCGGCGACATGCGCATGGTGTTTAGCTTGCGCGAAGGCGATATTACTATGGTCGAGACCAAGATGCCGTCGCGCATGAAGCACAAAGACGGCATTGCCGTTGCCGATATCGCCCTCCCGCGTCAGGCAAACTTCATCGCTGTCGTACGCGATGGTGACTTTGAGATGATCAATCCTGATACGCGCCTTATGCCCGGCGAGACGGTCATCGCTGCCGCCAAGGCGGATGCCGAAGAAGAGTTTCTCAAGGTCATCAAGCGCCTGTAGGATTCGCGGGTTAGGGTTATGGGGCTTGCGGCTTGTGCGAGAAAAGAAGAGCTGCAACGTTGGACGCTGCAGCTCTTTGAATGTTGATTGGAGCGGGTGACGGGATTCGAACCCGCGAATGCGAGCTTGGGAAGCTCGTGCCTTACCACTTGGCGACACCCGCAAAGTGAAAAGGATTCTAGCACAACATCGTTGACGTCATGCTCTTTGCGTCATGCAAAGGTTACGCGTCGCCTTGGATAAGGCGAGTAAAAAGCTGTTCGAGCTGTTGTCTCTACCGCGCCCGCCGGCTTTTAGTGCGCGCTACTTAGTCCGCAAGCAGCTTTTGCACGGCTGCGAGCTTGACGCAGACGACAAAGACGTCGAGAGCGACTTCGAGCTCATCGCATGGCGGAAGCGTGGGGGCAATACGGATGTTGGCATCATGCGGGTCGTTTTTGTAGGGATACGTCGCCCCGGCACCTGTCATCGTCACGCCGGCTTCTTTGGCAAGCGCGACAACGCGCTTTGCGGTGCCCTCCATCGCATCGAAGCTGATAAAGTACCCGCCGCGCGGCTTGGTCCAAGACCCGACGCCGCATTCTGCAAGACCCTGCTCGAGCTTGGAGAGCGTGAGCTCGAACTTGGGGGCGATGATGGCGGCATGCTTGGCCATGTGGTTTGCGATACCTTGCGCATCCTTGAGGAACAAGACATGTCGCATCTGGTTGATCTTGTCGTGGCCGATGGTCTGCACACCCATACGCGCTTTGATGTCTGCGATGTTGGCGCTAGACGCAGCCATTGCGGCGATACCTGCACCGGGCAGGGTTACCTTGGAGGTCGATGCAAACTTGAAGTAGCGGTCTGGGTTGCCGGCCTCCTGGCAGGCGATAGCGATGTCGAGCAGCTGGTCTTGCTGCGCGGGATCAGCGTTTAGGTGATGGACTGTGTAAGCGTTGTCCCACATGATGCGAAAATCCTCGGCAGCCGTCTTCATCGCGGCTAGGCGGCGCACGACCTCGTCGCTGTAGGTGATGCCGCCGGGGTTGGAGTACTTGGGAACACACCAGATACCCTTGACAGAATCATCGTTGGCCACCAGCTCCTCTACGGCATCCATGTCGGGGCCGTCTTCGCGCATCTCGACGCAGATAAGCTCGATGCCAAACTCCTCGGTCACGCCAAAATGGCGGTCGTAACCGGGAACGGGGCAGATGAACTTGACGCGGTCGAGTTTGCACCAAGGGGTGCTGCCCAGCGTGCCAAACATCCAGCAGCGGGCGATGGTGTCGTACATGATGTTGAGGCTCGAGTTGCCAAAGACGATGGTGTTCTCCGGTTTGTCGTCGAGCATGACGGCCATGAGCTCGCGAGCTTCGGGCAGACCGTCAAGGCAACCGTAGTTGCGCAAGTCGGTGCCGTCGGATGCGGTCATCTCTGTAGTCGAGCTGACAACATCGAGCATCGGCAAGGACAGCTCGAGCTGCTGTGAGGCGGGCTTGCCGCGTGCCATGTTCAAAGACAGGCCCTTTGCCTTGAAGCTGTCGTAGGAGGCTTGGAGGGTTTTAAGCTCGTCTTGCAGTTGAGACGTGCTCATCTGTGCATAGGTGGTCATTGAGACACTCCTGGTTGTTTGCTAAACGTTGCCAACACATTATGCGCACCTTGTGCTTTAACGGGTGCTAGATACAGGGGAAACGGCGCAAAATTCAGATGAAACGTTTTGGCTTGGCTCGTAGAGACCTCTCCATGCTTTACCTCCGTGGTTTGTATTGCTTTTGACCGTGGTATTCGACGAGGTCATTTTTGATTTCGTTAAGCCCCTTGGTGAACGCCATACGTTTAAGCAAGCGGTTCTCCTCGTTGTTCTCGTATATGTCGCCAAAACCTTGAAACACAAAGTAGCCATTCGTGCTTGAATACCCCGCTGGGCAATCCGGTCCGTTTTCCAAGAAAATCGATAAGGTTTCGAATAATTTGTAGGTCAAGCTTGTGAACGGGATATACATGAAATTTTGACCTAATATTTTACGTACCCACACAATCTGAGCTACCAAGGCAAAAACGACTGAGAGTCTGACGCCGAAGACAGGTGAATTTCGCGATTTCGGACTGTCTGCTCCGCTCACCCGAATTATCCGATTGTCTTTGAAAAAGGGATGGACGGTGACGTAGCGTCACCTGATAGTTTGCACGGCCAAGGACCAGACAATCTTTGCTTGGTCGACTATCGTTTCCCGATAAGCTTGATTGGAGATGAGCTATGCCCGAAAAGGAAAAGATGACTATTCCACAGATGATTCTAGCGGGTCTTGGTTTTCTGTGTTTTGGCATTGGCGTCGTCGGCATCTTCGTGCCGCTTCTTCCCACTACTGAGTTCATTCTGCTTGCTACATTTCTTTTCATGAAATCATCGCCGCGTTTTCATAGCTGGATCTTGCAAACTAAGGTCTATGACAACTACGTGCGCCCCTTTAAAGAAAAGGGCGGTATAACCAAGAAGACAAAGGCAAAAATGCTCGTTCCCTCGCTTGGCTTGCTTGCCGTCAGCGCCGCTTTCGTGCGCGTTTGGTATGTGTGGATTGTTCTTGCCGTTGTGGCAGCGGGCCTTCTCTACCTGGTTCTTGTACGCACTCCTGCTCGTTTGGAGGAATAACATGCCCAAGAAGGCAGTGATCGTTTATCAATCGAAGAAGACTGGAAACACCAAACAGCTGGTTGACGAGGCAGCGCGTCGCAATCCCGATGTTGCGGTGCTTCACATATCTCAGGCAGATCAAAATCAAGAGATTATTTCACAGGCCGAGCTTGTTGTTTTAGCTAGCGGAATCTACATGGGAAAACCCGACAAAAACATCACGAAGCTAGCTTGTTCGAAGCTGAAAGCTGATCAGCGGGTGTTTGTCATGCTTACGCATGGGTCTAACAGCGACTACTACGGTCATAAATACAAGGCGTGCCTTAATCGTGCAGGGGTGAATCTGGAGGGCATCGAATCGTGTCAAGGCCGCTATGACTTTGGCCCCTTCAAGCTCGTGGGCGGGATGCACAATGGAACGCCTGCATCCGATGAAATCAACCGCGTCGTAAGCAAGCTGGAAGAAATTTTGCAATAGCGCCTAAAACGCGTGGCTTGCGCTTGGCAAAGCCCGTTTATAGAGTATCGATCGTTTTGCACAGAAAATCTCAGACGCTTGACTTTGTCGTGCCTGCTGCAGGCTCGTGTCACGCCCGTAGTGTATAAAGGGAGCATCTGATACCTAAGGGAGGGGTTTGTCATGGGTTTTCTCATCTTGCTCATCGTGCTCGCCGTTATCATCATCGCCGTCGTGGCTACCGGCGCATATGTGGTTCAGCAGCAGTACATGGT
>CAVAPV010000006.1:24343-56399 GCA_963590525.1 Agathobacter rectalis | reverse complement strand
ATAAGCGCAGCTGAGGCAACGTCATGGCATCCGGTAACGGATATGAACGATTTGGTCGATAAATATGCCGGATATGAACGATTTGGGGACATTTAACGACGGATATGAACGATATGGGGACAGCTAACGACGGATATGAACGATTTGACGTGTTGGAGATGAGTTGTCAATTTGTAGGCGAGCTCCTGACCTGCGGTTTTGCAGAGTCATATAGTTCAGCTATCAGGATAAGAACCTCAAAATCGTTCATATCCTATTTTTGATGCCCCCCACTCGTTCATATCCGAGGTAATGAGCTCCAATGCGCAAATAGGATGTAGGCACGAGGGAAGAGCGCAGCTCTCCCGCGTAGGTGGCATTAATCTGTAAAGAACAATGGGGTGCACCGTTTTTAAGTCCTGCAATTTGTGGGCAATCGGCACAGGCGGTGGATGCGTGCTGCTCCAGCGCGCTTCGCTGCTCGCGCCTTTTAGGCGCTCGTGCGCTCGCTTAAGCGCAACTATACGTGAAAACGGTTGCGCGAGGCATTACGCAGCACGCATCCATCGTCTGTTGCCTTTCCGCACAGCATGCGCACTCGCCTGCGGAGCCCGGGCTCGACAGAGCCTCTGTGGCTCACCCTAAGAGTTGAGCAGCGCCTCGATGTCCTTGCGAAAGTAGTTTGGGGGGATGTTGGCGCGCACGTAGTTGAGAAAATCGCGCTCGTTGTCCCTCATCGCATGCTCGGTGCTCCATACCAAAGACACCGGGTACCACATGGGCGGTGTGTTGACCGTAAAGCGCACGATGGCAGGGTCGTCTTTGCAACGACGGTAGACGCATTCTGGCACTGATCCCCAACCAAGGCCCGCCTTGACGCCCTCTATCATCGCCTCATGCGTGTCAAAGCAGGCGACCATGTTGTGGTTGTTGAGAGACAGCCCGTAGCGCTCCCTGAAATGGCGGTTGCCCACCATGTGGCGGCCGGACTCCCATTCGTAGATGATCATCGGCCACTGTATGAGCGTCTCTACGGGTAGTGGGTGGATGATCTTGTTGTAGGGCGGCTTGTTGGGGCCTATGAAGACGAGCTTCTTGTAGCCCAATAGCTCGATCTCCAAACCAGGCTCTTGCGCCTGGTTTTCTAGCAGGGCAAATGCAAGCTCCCCTTGCCGCAGCTTTTCTACGAGCTGCGGTTCGTAGCCGGCATCTAGGTGCACGCGCTCGCCGGGATGCTCGTCGGCAACGTAGTCTGCAACCAGTTTGGGCAAAAGCTCGATGCCGTCGTTGAGCGACATCCCTATGTGCATCGTCGCGCCAAAGCTTTCGTCGATGGCGGCAAGCTGCGCTGCCATGCTGCGCTCCAAATCCTCTACGTTACGCGCAAAATCGCAGGCAAGACGCCCTGCGCGCGTCATCTTGATGCCGCTTGAGGTCCTCTCAAACAACGTTGTCCCAAAGCGGGATTCCAAGTTGGCTATCTTTTGCGACAGGCCCGGGCGGGACATGTAGAGCTGGTCTGCGGCTTGAGAGAGGCTCTTTGCCTCGGATAGCACGATCAAGACCTTGACGTCGTCGAACAGCATGCCGAACTCCTCCCAATTCAGCTTGTATTCATTTAGCGCAACGACAGCGACACGTCTTGTCGTTGCATGGGGGGCTTGCAGATGCACTGGTTGCAGCCAGTGCAGCCCCTGTTTCCAAGCTTTCCTCAAACTTGGAGCTTGCCCAAAAAGGACATAGATATCACTTATTAAACGCAGCGGCACCTGTCTTTGTCTAGGACGCTCACCCAATCCCCTGAAAGAAAACCTTACAGCATCTGTAAAGCGCTTTTGCATGCAAGCAAGCCTGTACAGCCGCTGTAAACAGCCTGTGCTGCCAAACCGTAGACGGCATGCTTGGGCCTTTGCAAGGGGCGCATGCTCTTTGTGGCAGTAAGAGCCGGGGTAAGGAAGGCCCCGCTTTTAACCAGAGAGAGCAAAAGGAGGAGAGATGGACAAGCAAGGCATTATCGACGCGAGTTCTGCTCGCCGCGGGGGAGAGAGGATCTTTTACACCTCGTGCCCTGCCAACGGCTGCTGGGACTCTGCGTGCGTGCTCAAAGTCCACGAGAAAGACGGCAAGGTCATCGCCATCGAGCCCGACGACTCCGTCAACAAAAACGACAGCCGCGAGGACTGCGGCTGGGAAAACATCTGGAAGGGCAATGTCCAGATGCGCCCCTGCGCCATGGGCCATGCGTGGAAGAAGGAGCTCTATGCCTCGACGCGCCTGCTGCATCCCATGAAGCGCGTGGGCAAGAAGGGCCCTGGCAACGGCTACTTTGTCCAGATCAGCTGGGAAGAGGCGCTCGATACCATCGCAGATAAGATGATCGAGATCAAAGAGAAATACGGCCCCTACGGCATCTTCCATTCCCAGTATCCGAGCTTTGAGAAAAACGGGTTCCCGCTGGCACCGTGGTGGGATGCCGGCTTTGGCGCCTGGGGCGAGCATTCCACCTCTGGCCATGCGGCAGGCGAGATGCTGCATATGGGCGTGGATCTGTCCAAGACCGCCAAGGGCCTCTCAAACGCTTTGCCGGGCTTTGAGGCAAGCGATGTGTTCAACTCCAAGCTCATCGTCATGTGGGGCATGGACCCCGTGGTCGCCTGGTTTGGCCCCACGTCCTACTACATGCAGCTCGCGCACGAGTGCGGCTGCAAGGTCATCGTCATCGATCCGCGCTATACGCAATCCGCAGAGATCTTGGCCGACCAGTGGATCCCCATTCGCCCGGGCACAGACTTGGCGATGATGCTGGCTGTGGCTCAGGTGCTCTACGAGGAAGACCTTATCGACCACGACTTTGTCAACCAGTGGGTCGAGCTCGAGGGCTTTGAGGAGTGGCGCACCTACGTCATGGGCGAAGGCGAAGACGGCATCAAGAAGACGCCCGAGTGGGCAGCTCCCATCTGCGCTGTCCCAGCCGAGACCATCCGCGAGTTCGCGCGCCTCTACGGCACCACCAAGCCGGTGCACCTGCAGTACTTCTACAGCTGCGCCAAGCGTCATATGGGCGACTACTCTGCAAACGCGTCGATGCTTCTGCAGGCCATGACGGGCAATCTGTGCATTCCCGGTGGCTGTCAGACCGGCGCTTGCCTGCCTACGCCGGGCCGCATCACGACCCCCACGGCCGACTGGCACCGCGATACCCACGGCTACAAGGCGCCGGTGCTGTTCAACAACAACTGCCTCACAGAGATCTTGGCGCGCCAGAAGGACTACTGGGAGGGCCGCCTGAGCGAAAGCGATTTCAGGCACCTCATCGGCAGCCCTACCAACGACTCGCCACTGCCCAACATCCAGATGATTATCTTTGAGAACAACTACGCCAACAACCACTCCAACGTCAACAAGCGCTTCAAGGGTATGGCCGACACAGAGTTCAACTGGGGCTTCCAGTGGCATCTCAATCAGCCGACAGCCGAGCTGTGCGACATCATCTTGCCGGCTCCCGTGTGGCAGTTCGAGGGCATGGACGAGTACATGTACGGCCATCAGCGCTTTGTCTCCGGCCCCAACGGCATGCGCAACTACTTCACCTTCTGCGCTCGCGGAGCCGAGTTTCCCGGCGAGGTCCGCAGCAAGGAATGGGTCTGGACGCAGATCGCCAAGCGCCTGGGCGACGATGTCGTGCAGGGCTACAACCCCCGTATGGCCGATGTCAAGCTCGAGGATTGGGTCGATGCTCAGGAGGCTGTCTACAAGGAGGCCTTCGAGGAGTGGGCAGATGCCGGTTTCTGGGCGCTTTTGGGCTATGAGGAGCAACCCACTTGGGAGGAGTTTAACGAGCATCCCGTCGTGCGCACAGAGATCGACACACCGCACTACGCTTTCAAGGCCATGATGGAGGCGGGTCAAAGCCCCTTTGGCACTCCCAGCGGCAAGTTCGAGTTCGTCTCCAACTATGTAAAGACGCACGACATGACCGAGAGCCGCTGGCGCGGCAAGATCGACCCGATGCCCGTTTGGAGTCCCAGCTACGTGGAAGGCGACATCGGAAGCGCCTCCAACGACGGCTTCTACAACCCCAAGGCCAGCAAGTACCCGCTGTCTATGGTGAGCCCCGTCTCTATCTACCGCCAGCATTCCTCCAACGACAACAACCCCTTCCTGCGTGAGGACTGCTACCGCCATGCCGTGTGGATCTCTGGCGTTGATGCACAGGCGCGCGGCATCAAGGACGGCGATATTTGCCGCGTTTACAGCGATCGCGGCGAGGTTGTCTTGAGTGCTTACGTCACAAATCGCATGACCCCGGGCACGGCCGCGGTGCATCACGGCGCCTGGTTCCAGACCGACGGCGTCGCAGCCGAGCGCAACAGGTTTGGAGAAGACGTTCGCGGCACACCCAACATCCTGCTCGACGACGGGCATTTGCCCCATATCCTGGGCGCGCTTATCACCGCAGGTTTGGTTGAGGTGGAGAAAATCGCCGACGGCGACGAGGAGGGCTTTGGCTTGGAGTCGCAGCGCGGCGGCATGCGCGGCGCGAAGGTTGCCATCGACACGCGCCGTCGTCTTGGAGAGGAGGACTAGAAGATGAGCCAGTGCGGATTTCTCTTTGACATGAACCGCTGCTATGCCTGCCAGGCCTGCAGCATCGCTTGCAAGGATTGGAACGCGCTCGAACCGGGCGCCGAGAAGTGGATGACCGTCTACGAGTGGGAGGAGGGCACGTTTCCCAACGTTCGCCTGCATTCCCTGGCGTTTTCCTGCGCGCATTGCGACAACCCCGCTTGCATGAGCGCATGCCACAACGATGCCATCTACAAAGAGGAGCAGTTTGGCGCCGTGCTCGTCGACGCCGATAAATGCGACGGCTGCCGCAAATGCTACGACGCATGCCCCTACGGTGCCCCGCGCTTTGTCTCTGACGAGCCCGGCACCAAGATGAGCAAGTGCACGATGTGCATCGACCGCCTGGTAGAGGGTAAGCAACCCATCTGCGCGCAGTCGTGTCCGCTGAGGGCCTTTGATTTTGGCGAGATGGACTCTTTGGTAGCCAAGTACGGCGATGTCCGCTACTGCGCAGGTATGCCCGATCCGGCTATCACCACGCCCAACTACCTGGTGTGGAACCCCCGTCCCAAGACGCCGCTTATCCCTTATGACGCAAAAGAGGCCATCGCGCTCAACTCTCAGCGCGGGGACTTGGGAACGATGTACGAAAGCGAGGAGGACCTTGTCGACTTCGAGCAGGGGACCATCCATCGCAACGCCTTGCGCATGAAGCACGACAACAACGTGGGGCTCATGCGCGAGACTCGAAACGACATGGCCTAAGCCGCTATACCGCTGCAAACATCACGGTATTTCGCCTTGGGATATTGCCCAAGGCAGGGTATAGCCTGCCGCTAATCAGCTTTGGCGACAGGCGCGAGGGGCCGCCTGTGAGGGGGCGGTCCCTCCAAGAAAAGGAGGGCGGGGTTTCCCGTCAGATTCAAGCAAAGGGAGGAAAAGATGGAAGTCATAGGCGTTATCGGCATCATCGTTGCGCTTGTCATCTTTGTCATCGCATCCATGAAGGGATGGAACGTTCTCATCACATCTCTCATCGCCGCTGCGATCATCATCGTCACCAACGGGATGGACCTGGCAAGCGCCATGGTCGGTTCCGAGAAATCCTACGTCACCGGCTTGGCCGGATTCGTGCAAAAGAACCTGCTCATCTTCATGGGCGGCGCCATCGTAGGCGAGTTCATGGATAAATCCGGAGCCGCCAAGTCGATCGCCAACGCCATCATGGGCGTTGCAGGCAAGAAGGGCCCCTACTTCATCTTGCTGGGCATCGCCTTGGTGGGCGCCATCCTCACCTATGCGGGTGTTTCGATGTTCGTCGCGATGTTCGCACTCATCCCGCTGGCACGCCCCATGTTCAAAGAGGCCAACATCCCCTGGCACTTGTTCTGCGCTGCATGGTCTTTGGGTGCTTGCTCGTTCACCATGGCCATGATCCCCGGCGTGCCCGCTGTTGCCTGGATCAACGCGGCTAACGGCTGCGGCGTTTCTTTGACCGCAGCTCCTGTCATGGGCATCGTCGGTTCTGTCATCGCCATCGTTGTGAGCTGCCTCTACATCAAGTTTGCCCTCAAGCGCGCCGAGGCCAAGGGTGAGACCTATGCCCAGACGGCCGGTGTCGAAGAAGAGACTGCGGCAGATGCCGAGGATCGCAAGCTCCCCAACCTGGGTCTGTCCCTGCTGCCGCTCGTCGCGCTCATCGCGATCATCATCATCGGCTCTGCCATGGGCATCGCCAACATCGTCTACGTTGGCATGGTGGCCGCCATCGTCTTGAGCATCATCTGCTTCTGGGTCAACCTGGGCAGTGTCACCGCAGTGCGTGATGCTTTGGGCAACGGCGCCAAGAACGCCTTGGGGCCCGCGCTGTTTACCTCTGCCGCTGTGGGTGTTGGCACGGTGGCCGCGGCGTCTGTGGGCTTTACCGTTATCTACGAGGCCATCTTCAATATGCCCGGCGGCTCCTATGTCTCTGCCGCGACTATGGCTGCAGCCCTGGGCGGCATCATGGGCTCTGGCTCGGGCGCTGTTGGCATCATCGCCGGCAACTTCTTGGAGCCCTACCTGGCCACTGGCGTCGATCCCGCTGCCATGGCAAAGATCATCGCCACGGCTGCCACCATTGGCGGTGCGCTGCCTAACTCCGGCGCGATGTTTGGCATGATGGCCGCCATGGGCCTCAACCATGGCAACTCCTACAAGCACATCGCCGCCATCTCCATCGGTGCGGGTCTGTGCGCTTTGATCGTCATGATCATCATGGCCGGCGTGGGCATCGTCTAAACCACGCACCTGCGCTAGCAGGCATGGTCCAATAAACCCGGTTATGCGTCAAACCTCACAAGGCGCATAACCGGGTGGGGTTTATCGCTCTCAGGACAGTGCGCCGCTGCTGCAGGCAAGCGGCAAGCAAGCGCTCAAACAGGCATTCAAGCAAGGCAAACCACTGCAGATGCATACGCATCCCGCCCGGTAAACGGCATCTTTTCGCAAATATGCGCTATCAGGCATAGCCATACGCAAAGTTGCGATACACGACGCCGTTTCCCGCGCGGACTGCCTCTTTTTCCTCGGGCGGTCTGTTTGCGACGCCTTTGCCTAAATCAGACGCGGCAAGGGCATAAGCCATGGGCTTGAAGGCGCAATACCCTCCACGCGCCTTCAAGCCTCCTTTCCCCAAGTGCTTGAAAGCGGGCTTTCCAGACACCGCCCGCTTCCATGCGCTTGGCAAAAGGAGAACCTGCTGCATCGAACTCGTGGCACGGCACAGCTGCCTCATGACGGCTGTTTTCGCATCGCATCGCATTGGGGAGGAACAAGACGATGAGCACAGTAGGAGAGAAGGGCGTTGCCGCAAAGGCATCCCAAGACATCAAAGCCTCGACGCAGGACACGCCGCCCAAACGCAAATCCGCGGTAAGCCAGGTCTCGCTTTTTGAGCGTGTTCCAGAAAGCGAACGATTGGCCTGGGCGGATATAGCATCGATTTTGTCAGGCGTGGTCTCGAGCCTCTCAAAGCTCATGGGTGGCGGCATTGTTGCTTTTTATGCGGGCTGCCAGTTGGGCGGCTTGGCGGTGGCAATCACCTTTGCGCTGTCGTTTGCCTTAACTTACCTCGTGGGCAAGATCTGCTTTAGGGAGGGACTGCCCAACAACGTCGTTTCGCGCTTTTACATCTTTGGCAAGAAGGGCTCTGCTGCAGGATCGCTCATATGGATCTTCGTGCTCATCGGCGTCTTGGCTGTTGGCACCGTGCAGCTTGGCAATGCGATTCTGTTCGCCTTTGGGCTAGAAAGCGAGGCAGCCCGCTGGGGGCTGTTTATCGGCATCTCATGCGTTTGGGTTTTTATGGCTTTGTTTGGCACCAAGGTCATCGCGCGTATGAACGCTGTCTTTGTCGTGGCACTGTTTTGCGTCATGGGCTACGTGGTCTATCTCATAGCTGCTAACGGACAGATGGGAGAGGCCCTCACGCACGGTATCTTGATACCCGGTGTAGACGCTGCGCAGGGTTTTGCCTACTCCGTCAATTACGCGATCATGACAAGCGGCCTTCTGGCTTTGTTTGCAGCCGATTTCACGCGCTTTGCGCGCAAGGAGCGCGACCTGGTTCCCATCGCAGGTGTAGGCAGCCTCTTTGCGATCGTGACCTACATCTTTGGCGCGCTCATCACCTTCTTTGGCTTTTCTAAATCCGTCGAGTACTTTACCTCTATGGGATACGAGGGGGCCGCCGCTGCGCACGCGGCCATTACCAACCCCGGCGTCTCCTTGGTGCTTGCCGCAGGCGGCATAGGGCTTGCCATCATCTGCCTGTCACAGATGAAGGTCGAGACCTCAAACTCTATCGGCGGCGCCAACGCCGTCTCAAACCTCATCCACTCGCTTACCGGGCGCAAGGTCTCGTGGGTCGTGGCTGTTGTCATCGCCAACGGCATTGGCCTCGTCTTCATCCTGGGCGGCATCCTAGACCAGGTGAACTCCTTTATGAGCTACGGCTCGATCCTCACGAGCTCTTGGTGCATGCTGCTTATCACGGATTACTACATCGTGCGCGGCAAGATGGGCATAGGGCGCCAGGGGATAGACGTGGATGCTCCGGAGCAAAGCGTCAACTGGCGCGGTGTGGGAGTTTTGGCGCTGGTGACGGTGATAGGTTGTGTGCTTTACACCGCAAAGATCGTGGCTGTGCCCTTCTTGGTGGTGGCGCCGGCAACCGTCGTGCTCTACATCGCCGTAAGCTGGCTTGCGCGCAAGCGTGTTTGCGCCGAGGAAGCCTTGCGCCTAGGGTAGGGCAAGGTGGCAAGGCGCAGCTTGGAATGGGCCGTAAAGACCTCAAGCGAGCTCAGACTCCGCACCCGAATGTGACCACAGCCACTGCAGCTGCGGAGAAAACGCCTACGGCGTTTTTGAGTCCTCGCTTTCGCAGTAGCTGTGGTCACATTCTGCTCCGTATTACGCTCGCTTGAGCCCTTTGCGGCTCATCTCTAAAAGCGGCTTTGGCGATATCGCTGCATTTCGTCATCAAAAAGAGAGACCCTTTGGCGGCTGTGCCAGAGGGTCTCGGCTTGCTGTGCGGTTTTAAAGCGGCGATGCCTTATGCGGGGTTTACAAAGTCCTTGACAAAGCGGTAGCCGTAGCCGCGCACGGTCTCGATGACGCTGGGGCTCAAACCAACGCTCGAGAGCTTGTCGCGCAGGCGCTTGATGTGCGTGTCGACGGTCTTGGTTTCGACGACGTATTGCCAATCCCAGGCTTCCTTGAGCAGCTGCTCGCGGCCCAAGACGGTGCCGGCATGTGCCATGAGCGTTGCCAAAAGCTCGAACTCGCGCGGGGTAAGCTCGATCTCCTTGCCCTCAAAGGTGGCGCGATGGCCTGCCTCGTCCAAGTGCACACCAGAAACATCCAGCACGCGCGTGCCGTCTTCCATGGTGTCTGCCTGCTGGGGTGCGCGGCGCAGTAGGGCATGCACGCGGGCCAAAAGCTCGCGGATGCCAAAGGGCTTTGCCAGGTAGTCGTCTCCGCCCAGCTCCAAACCCACTACCTTGTCCAGCTCTGTGTCGCGGGCAGACAGGAAGAGAACGGGCACGTTGCTTGTGCTGCGAATACGGCGGCAGACCTCGTAGCCGTCGATGCCGGGCAGCATCACGTCCAAGATGACGAGGTCGTAATCGCATGCCTTTGCCATGGTCACGGCCTTGTCGCCGCTGTGGGCCACGTCTACCTTGTAGCCCTCTTTGAGCAAGTTGAAGCTGACGATGTCTGTGATGCTTTCCTCGTCGTCTACAACCAGGATGCGCTGCTCGCTGACTTCTTCCATTGCTGCCTCCTTCAAGAGGTGGTTATCCGATGCATCTATTGTGTCATGCACGCCCGCCCTAGGCTATCTGATGTAACCCAAATGTCAGTTCTGTTACCGTGCTGCTTCTTGGCTGGTCTACCATGCACGGGTATGCAATCTGCACGCTTACCGTGAAAGGTGCCCGTATGCTTTTGGCTATCGATATCGGAAACACCCAAACCACCGTGGGGTTGTTTGACGGAGCGGACATGGTCGCCCGTTGGGCCACCACCACGCGCAGCACAGAGACTGTAGACGAAGTCCATCAGACGATCGCCGCCCAGCTTTCGTTGGCAGGCTTTGCCCTTGCCGATGTAACAGACGTGGCAATCGCAAGCGTCGTCCCGGCGCTGTCCACGACGTTTTCGGAGGTTGCCCAGCGCGTCTCTGGCAAAAGACCCGTGGTCGTGGGCCCCGGCACCAAAAGCGGGCTTCCCATGCGCTACGACAACCCGACAGAGATCGGCGCAGACCGCGTGGCAGACGCCGTTGCCGCTATCGCGCTCTACGGCGCACCCGTCGTCGTCGTCGACTTGGGCACGGCTACCAATATCGAGGTTATCGATAAAGAGGGCAACTTTAGGGGCGGCATCATCGCCCCGGGTCTGGTAAGCAGCTCCGAGGCGCTTTTCTCGCATGCAGCGCGCTTGTTCCAGGTGGGTCTCACCGTGCCCGATCACGTTATCGGCACCAACACGGCCGATGCCATGCGCGCCGGCGTCATGCTGGGAGAGGTTGCCCGCATCGACGGCCTCGTAACGCGCATCTTTGACGAGCTGGGTTATAAGGCGCCGGTTGTTGCCACGGGCGGCTTGGGGCGCTTTATCGCAGACGCCTCCCAAACCATCACCAGCTGCGAGCCCAACCTCACCTTGTTGGGCCTGCAGATCATCCACGCAAAGAACAGGGGCTAGGATATGGCCGCTACCAACGCAAACAAGCACCAGGCCGCGCGTAAGGCCGGCCAATGCGAATGCCAAGACGACGAGTGCTGCGCCCAGGGCTGCTGCCAGACAGCCGAGCAGTTCTACGAGAAAGAGCTGCCGCCCGCCATCGTGAGCTACTTCAAGGAGCACAAGCCGCCTCAAGAGGTGCGCGACTTCATCTTGGACAACGTCAACGAGCTCCTTACCGAGGAAGCTCGCCAAGCGCAGTTCGTAAGCGATGTGAGCCACGAGATTCGCACGCCGCTCACCGCCATCAGGGGCACTGCAGAGACGCTTTTGGAGGGCGATGTGCCCCAAGAGCTGCAAAAGCGTTTCTTGACCCAGATCGTCAACGAGTGCGACCGCCTCACGCGCTTGGCAAACGACCTGCTCACGCTCCAGAAGGCAGAGGGGCAGGGGATGGAGCTGTCGCGCCTCAACCTGCGCACCGTCGCAGACAACTGCGCGCTGCTCATGGGTGAGCTGCTCGAGGAGCGTGGCTGCGAGCTCGAGGTCACCGGCGAAGCTCCCGACGTCAATGGCAACGCCGATGCCGTCAACCAGATACTCGTCAATCTCATAGAGAACGCGAGCCGCTACGCCAAAGGCTACGTGCGCGTAGAGATCTCGTGCATCAACGGCTACAGCGTCATCGCGGTAGGCGACGACGGTCCCGGCTTTGGCGACGAGGACCCAGCCCATCTCTTTGACCGCTTCTACCGCGCAGACCAAAGCCGCGTGCGCCACAAGGGCACGGGAAACAGCGGCCTTGGCCTGGCTATCGTCAAAGCGCTCACTACCGCCATGGGCGGCACTGTAGAGGCTGTCAACCTGCCCAACGCGGGCGCTGCCTTCATCGTTGCCTTGCCCGCGCTACCCGTTCAAGAGTAACCAGAGCCACTGCCTGCAAGAAAGGAACCCCATGGATCTTAAGCTTCGTCTCGAGAAGTATGCCGAGCTTCTAGTCTGCAAGGGCTGCGCTCTCAAAGAAGGCCAGGAGCTCTTTGTGCGTGCGCCGATTCAGGTTGCCGATTTCGTGCGCATGGTGGTCGCCTGCGCTTATCGCAACAAAGCACGTCATGTCACGGTGAGCTGGAGCGATGATGCGGTGTCTCGTATGGCTTACGACAACGCGCCGCTCGACTTCTTTGAGTCCACGCCCACCTGGATAGCCGAGCTCAACAACTCCATGGCGCACAACAACGCCGCGGTGCTCACCATCCTCTCCGATGACCCGCAGGCCATGAAGGGAGTCGACCAGCGCAAGATGATGGCGCGCGTTGTGGCCAACCATGAGGCTTGCAAGGAGTTCTACGATGCGCTCGACCGTGGCCGCTGCGTGTGGTGCATCGCCGGAGCCGCGTCTGGGACTTGGGCCCAGCAGGTTTTTCCGGAACTAAGCGAGCAAGACGCCACGGCAAAACTCTGGGATGCCATACTCGATACCTCGCGCGTGACAGACGACCCCTGCAAGGCATGGGACGACCACCGCGCCAGTTTTGACGAGCGTAAAGCGTGGCTTAACGCCCAGGGCTTCTCTAAGCTGCACTACAGCTCCTCTAACGGGACCGATCTCACCGTCGGGCTTATCGAGGGCAGCCACTGGGAAGGCGGCGGTCAGATGGGCGCCGATAAAGAGACCTATTTCTTTCCCAACATCCCCACCGAGGAGATCTTCACCTCTCCTAACAGGCTTGCCACGAGCGGCATCGTCTACAGCGCCTTGCCGCTTATCTACAACGGCAGCCCCGTCGAGGATTTTTGGATCCGCTTTGAGGAGGGGCGAGCGGTTGAGTGCGATGCGTGCGTTGGTCGCGACGTCCTTCAAGGCATCATCGACACCGATGAGAACTCCTGCTACCTGGGAGAATGCGCACTCGTTCCCTTTGACAGCCCTATCCGCAACACCGGCGTGCTCTTCTTGGAGACCCTCTACGACGAGAACGCCAGCTGCCATCTGGCATTGGGCAAGGGGTTTCCCGAAGTACTCGAAGGCGGCTACGACATGAGCGCAGACGAGCTGCTTGCTGCAGGCCTCAACGACAGTGCCGCGCACGTCGACTTCATGGTAGGCACGTCAGACCTCAACATCACGGGTATCAAACCCGACGGCACAAAGGTGCCCGTCTTTGTGCAGGGCAACTGGGCCTTTTAGAAGCCGATAAGGAATGTTTCTGGGACGTTGGCATGTGACTATGCTCGGGCTGTGGCGGGCTTTCTCGCGGATCGGACGCGCTCCTGCGCTCAGACGTCGCATGCGAGTTGGCGATTTTACATTGCATCTGCGGAACTCGCGAGCTTTGCTCGCTCAAACAGTCCTCGATCCCGCAATGCAAAATCGCCAACTCTGCTCCGTATTCGCGCAGTTGCGCGTCCAATCCGCGAGAAAGTCTGCTGCTGGCCACCGCGTCCATGAGAGGAGGCTGCGATGCTCGTAGGCATCATCAGCGACACGCATGGCAGCTTGCCAGACGGCGTCTTTGACGCGTTTGCGGGCGTCGACTACATCATCCACGCGGGAGACATCTGCGCTCCCAGCGTGCTTTGGGAGCTCGAGGGCATCGCCCCTGTCTTTGCCTGCCTGGGCAACAACGACTGGCAGGATTACGGCAGTAGCGTGCGCCATGAGATCCATCCTGTGATCGGCGGGGCCAACATCGCTGTGACTCATTACCCGCAAGACGCTGCCCTGCTTGCGCGCACGGGCCAATATCAACTGGTGGTGCATGGCCATACCCATATCCCATGCGATATGCTCATCGGCTCTTGCCGCGTTATCAATCCCGGCAGCGCCACACGTCCGCGCGGCGGCAGCGTGCGCCAATGCGTTACGTTGCGCATCAACGACGGTGTTGTTGGCACGCTCAAAACGCACTATCTTTAACTGATAGATTTCAGTCGTTTTTAATCTTTCGGCGCTAGGATGACGCGCATCAGCATCGCTATGTTAGGAGCTGCCTCTTGCATCGTCGTGTAACTGCTTTGGTTTGTGTTGCCAGCACGCTTGCGCTTACGTTTTGCGGCGTGCCTGCTGCAGCTTTTGCCGGTGACAACGCCACTGTTGCCCAGCAAGAGCAAGATAACGCTGCGATTCAAGAGCATATCGATGCCCTAGACGATCTTGCGGTAGGGGATGATTACGTTGCCAACGAGGTGCTGGTTACCTACAGCGGCCAAGACGAGCCCCAGCAAGTGGAGCTAGCCGATGATGAGAACGTCAAAGACGCGCTTGAAGACGCGCTCGATGACGATATGATCACCGCTGCTCAGCCCAACTACATCTACTCGCTTGTCGATGATCAAGGCACGGACGCAAGCGATACGGCAAGCGCGCTTTCTGCAGCGAGCGCCACTGATGCCAGCGCGGGCGATACGCTTTCTGCGTTGCAGTATTACCTCAACGGCGATAACGCCGGGTTCAGGGGAGCAAATGTCGCTGCTGCCTGGGATTTGGTCAAGACCAACAACTCCGTGACCGTTGCCGTGATAGATACGGGCATCCAGACAAGCCACGAGGACCTCAAAGACAACATCGACACCGCTCATATGGCCACGGTTACAGCCGATGGCGCTGTCGAGGTTGGCAGCATCCAAGACGAGGAGGGCCATGGCACGCATGTAGCTGGCATCGTTGCGGGCACTGCAAACAACGGCACGGGAATCGCGGGGGCGAGCTACAACGCGACGGTGCTTCCCATCCGCGTGTTTACAGACGACAACACGACCACCTTGCAGTGCCTAAACGCCGTCAACTACCTTGACGGCCTTGTAGAAAGCGGGCAGCTCGCCAACCTGCATGTGATGAACATGAGCTTGGGTTCGTATAACAAGAACACCTACGACGATCTGCTCTACAGCGCAATATCGCATATGGCAAGCGAGCATGACGTTGTCTGCGTTTGCGCGGGCGGTAACGGCATCCGCAACAAGGTTCAGACCAGGGTCAACTCGCCGTCGGATTGGGACGTGTGTGTGGGCGTCACCTCGCTTGATGCCACTGGCGCCGATTCAAAATGGTCGGATTACAACGCCAACAAAGACATCAGCGCTCCCGGCGAGCTCATCCTCTCTGCTTACACGGATGACTTCGCGCGCGACCCGCAAAACAAAAGCAACCTTTACAAGTACGCCAAGGATGCCTCGTATGGTTTCTTGGACGGCACGTCTATGGCAGCTCCGCTTGTGAGCGGCATCTTTGCGTTGATGTGGGCTACGTATCCGCAGCTCAAGGCCAAGACAGCGGTGAGCATCGTCAAATCGACTGCGGCTGCTGTCACCGATTCCGCAACCTCGCGTGCTCGCCGTCAGTTCTTTGGCGTGCAAACCGGCAGCGCGGGGCTTATCGACGCTGCCGCTGCCGTTGCCGCAACGCAAGAGCTTGCAGTTGCAAACGGCGACGAGGCGATAAGCGATCCTGTTGCCGTGCCTGTCATCTCCACTGCTCCTGCAACCGTAACAAAATTCAAGGTCAAGGCAAGGTCACGTAAGTCCTTCACCTTGGCTTGGAAGGTCCAAAAGGGCGTTGCCGGTTACCAGGTGCGCTGCAAGAAGAAAGGTGCCAGCTCTTGGACGTCTACAATCCTGTCCGATGCTCTGGCAGCTGGAGCGATTCTTGGCGACCTCAAAAGCGGCAAGCGCTATAAGATCAAGATTCGCGCATTCAGGCTTGGTACGGATGGCGCTAAGATCTACGGCCCCTTCTCCAATATCGTCACAAAAAAGACCAAGGCCAAGTAACTTCTCATAAGAGCTGCCCGTCTCCCCGTGCTTATGGATTTGCATTGCTAACGTGCAATCCTTACGCCTAAGGCGTTGGCACGGTTGACTGGAAGAGGGGATTGCTCACCTTGAGCGCGCCTTTTAGTTGTGTTATCAATTGAAGCCGTTTGCCCAAATAGGAATTGATATCAGAAAGAAGGCGTTGCTCGGCATGGATCTCGAGTCTCAACTTGATGACCTCTCCCATGATTTCTCGTTGGATGTGTTCGACCACAGCAACGTTGCCTTTTGCATTATTCGCTTGGAGTTCGACCAAGATCAAAAGCCTGTTGACTGGACCTTTGCCTATGCAAACGAGGCCCTGGCCAAGATCGAGGGCCTGCCGCTGGAAAAGCTTTTGGGTGCGCGTTTTTACGATCTGTTTCCCGATGGCGATCGCAAATGGCTCGATTGCTACGCCAGGGCTGCTTTGAACGGAGAGAGCCTTAGCTTCGAGTCTATCTCCGAAGAAATCGACGTCTACTTGCGTATCGACTGCTGGGGCATCGGTAAACCCGGCTATTGTGCATGTATCCTGCGTGATATTCACGAAGAGGCCATCGAGCGCCAAAACACCAATCGCGCTTTGCAAGAGGCGCTTATCGCGTCCGAGCGCGCCAACCATGCCAAGACGGCTTTCCTGTCGTCTATGAGCCACGACATTCGCACGCCCATGAACGCCATCATCGGCATGACGGCGCTTGCGGCTGCCCACCTGGGTGACGAGGATCGCGTGAGCGACTGCCTCAAGAAGATCTCGCTTTCAAGCAAGCACCTGCTCAGTCTCATCAACGAGGTCTTGGATATGAGCAAGATCGAGACCGGCAGCGTTGTCTTGTCAGAAGACGAGTTCAACCTCTCCGATCTGCTGGACAGCCTCGTTGTCATGATCAACCAGCAGCTCGAGACGCATGCGCACAGCTTTAGCGTGTCGTCTGACGGTTTGGTCCACGAGCATGTGATCGGCGACTCGCTGCGCATCCAGCAGGTTTTTGTCAACATCATGAGCAACGCCATCAAGTACACCCCCGATGGTGGCAAGATCAGCCTGCATATCAGCGAGAAGCCCTCCAACCAAGCCAAGGTCGCCTGCTACGAGTTTATCTTCGAGGACAATGGCATCGGCATGGATGAGGACTACATCGCCCATATCTTTGAGCCCTTCTCCCGCGAGAGCAACCAGGTTGTCGATAATATCCAGGGCACGGGCTTGGGCATGCCCATCTCGCGCAACATCGTGCGCATGATGGGCGGCGACATCCAAGTCCAAAGCAAGAAGGGCGCCGGTTCGCGCTTTACCGTGACGATACGCCTCAAGCTGCAAGACAAAGAGGTTGACGACAATTTCGAGAGCTTTGTGGACCTCGACGTGCTCGTGGCCGACGACGACCGCGCCAGCTTGGACTCCACCTGCAATATCTTGGATGAGTTTGGCATGAAGACCTGCGGCACCACTAGCGGCGCCCAAGCCGTCGAGCTCACCTGCCAGCATCATCAAGAGGGCCGCGACTTCTTTGCTTGCATTCTTGACTGGAAGATGCCGGATGTAGACGGCGTCGAGGCAGCGCGACGCATCCGCCAGCGCGTTGGGCAAGACGTGCCCATCATCATCATGTCTGCCTACGATTGGTCTGTTATCGAGAAAGAGGCGCGCGATGCCGGCGTCAACGCCTTTGTGACCAAGCCGCTTTTCCGCTCGCGTCTTGCCAGGACCCTCCATGCCCTGTTAGACGACGATGACGCCAAGCTCGAGACGCTTAAGCCCATGGACAAGATGGAGCGTGCAAACTGCACGGGCAAGCGCGCGCTTTTGGTCGAAGACAACGTGCTCAACTCAGAGATCGCCACAGAGATCTTGGAGATGAGCGGTCTTGAGGTCGAACATGCCTTTGACGGCATCGAGGCGGTCGACAAGATCAGCTCGTGCGCCGATGGCTACTACGACATCGTCTTCATGGACATCCAGATGCCCAAGCTAAACGGCAACGATGCCACGCGCGCTATCCGCTCTATGAAACGCGACTGGTGCCGCAAGGTGCCCATCATCGCCATGACGGCCAACGCCTTTGCCGAAGACATCCAAGCGGCAAAGACCGTGGGGATGAACGAGCATCTCGCCAAACCGCTTGACTTGGGCCAGCTGGCTCGCGTGCTCAACAAGTGGCTTGCCTAGGCTGCGCTTGAGGCGGCAAGGGACTAGGTGCAACTTAGGTAGATCCGCAGGTGCAAGTAGGGGAGAGCACTGCTCTCCCGGTAGGTTGCTGTGACGTGCAAGGGTCATGCGCTCGCGTTGTCTCAAAAGCCTTGCGTGCCTGACGGCACACTCTAGTATGTCGCGCTTACCAGCGCGACCGGGCGGGCAGTGCCCGCCCCTACGTGTGCTCGCGAACCACCGATACCCGTATCGTTCCTTTGGATACGGTCCGTACAAAGCCTTGCGTGCCTAGCGGCACGCCCTATCACTTCGCGCCTCACGGCGCGGCAACAATGAGCTCTTAGGTAAATACGGTTTGCGATGTGCAGATGATCCGCAGGTGCAAGTAGGGGCGAGCACTGCTCGCCCGCGTAGGTTGCCATGGTTGGCTGTAATAGATGTCGCGCGCTATCAAATCGCTTCAAGAACGATATCGCCCCGAGCGCAATGAGCGCAGCGAATGGAGCCGAGGGGTCTAGCTGCAGCTCAGATAGGTGTGCATATCCGCAGGTAGAAACGGGAATCTGCTGTAGCAAAAGGTACACTTTTTTGCCTATAACCCTCAACAGCTGTTTGTTTGCCTGCAGAGAGCGAAGGAAAGGGTTCCAACATCGGAATAGTTTGCTCTACGACATCTGAGCATATAAACTATTCCGATAGCGGAACCCTTTTTGAGGAAGAGAACAACCATGATTTCTGCACGAGAGGCTGCAAGACGACTTGGAGTGAGTACACGCCGTGTGACCGAGCTGGCACGAACAGGGGCACTCGACGCTCAAAAAGTCTCCGGTGTGTGGCTTGTCAGCGAGGACTCGGTTTCTGAGAGACTCACTCACGTGAACAAGAGGGGAGGACGCCCGGTTCTTGGTGAGGCTTGTGGCGAGGTTAAGCTCACGCTTATGAATCGCACTCATGAGATCGCGGATGTTGTCTACGACACGCGCGAGAAGCGCTTCTCTAAAATCGGAGAACTGCTCGATCTGAGACGTGCCCCAGTCGGAATCGTTGAGAACGGTGTTTTGCCGCTTGTAGCCTTCAACGATTGGTGGCGCCATCGCGGCATTCCTGATACGCGTGCGCACATCGACTCTCTTCTTCGCGAGGCTGGCTGCGCTGTTCCAGAGGAGCTGCTCGAACGCAATCTCGGTCTGTCTCTGTCGGATCAATATTGGATCAGGCCGTATAACAGCGGGCTTTCATGGGAGTCCGTAAATTTTTTCAACAACGATATCGAACCGGTTGCCGCCTTGCTAGAGCCGAAGTCCATAGCTGAGCGGAAGGGCGCTCCGCATCCTGACAACACGTCAGACGGAAACCTTGCCAAGACTTGGGAAAACCGCGCTGGCCGGAGCGTCCTTGTGAAGAGTGGAAGCGGTCTTTGTCAAGAGCCTCTCAATGAGGCTGTTGCGACGGCGTTGCACGTTCGCCTGCTTAAAGACGGGGAGTACGTGAGATACGACGTGGAAGAAGCAGCTGGCCGTTTTGCAAGTGTCTGCGAGAACTTCCTATCAGACGATGAGGAATATATCCCGGCAGTCTATGTTGAGCGTTTGCTTGATGAGGATCGTTTCAGCGATAGTTATCGTCACTACGTTGCATGTGCAGAAAGCCTCGGGGCGCAACATGTCGAGGAATCGCTTGCCCATATGATTGTCTGCGACGATATTATCGCAAATTCAGATAGACATCATCGCAACTTCGGCCTCGTCAGAAATATCGAGACGCTCGAGTGTCGATGCGCCCCGATCTTTGATTCCGGTTCGAGCCTATGGCACGATGTACCGTTTTCTCAGCTTGCTCTCGGCGAGTACAGCTTTGATTCGAAGCAGTTCTTTGCGAGCCCGGCGCGTCAACTTCTGATCGTAGAGGATATGAGTTGGGTTGATGTGAATGCTCTTGATGGTTTTGCTGATGAGGCAATCGGCATATTGTCGAGAAACGCCGAGCTGGCTGAGCGTATCCCGTACATCCGCACAGCGCTTGAGTGGCGTATCAATCGCATTGTCGACATCGCCCAATGGGGTTAGGGGAGTACAGTCTCTGCGCTCTTGCCGAGCGGGACAGCTGTCGCCCGTTCTCCTTTCCCCTGCATTATCCACTTGACAGACAACAGCAAATTGGCTTTGTCCGATAATTTTCGACCGTTTACGGAAAACGACCTGCGCATATGCCCGTTGAGCAAATTTTTTCTTGACCGTGCTTATATATCGCAATAAAGTCTAGGTCCTTATGGTGCAAAGTGCACTTTAGGGCCTATTTTCCAGTAGTTGAGAAGGAGGACAGTAGGTGGCAAAGACCAACGTCTATCGCGATCGCAAGAGCTTCGCGAAGATCCCCGAGGTCATGGACATCCCCAACCTGATCTCCATCCAGACAGACTCGTTCAAGCGTTTCATGAACGAGGGCCTGGCGGAGACCTTCAAGGATATGTCCCCGATCGAGAACAACGCGCACACCATGTGCGTCGAGTTTGGCGATCACGAGTTTGGAGACCCCAAGCATTCCGTCGAGGAATGCAAGAAGCGCGATATTAACTATCAGGCTCCGCTCTTTGTTGACATTCGCTTTATCAACAAAGAGACCGGCGAGATGCAGGAATCCAACGTGTTCATGGGCGACTTCCCGCTGATGACCAACCGCGGTACCTTCATCATCAACGGCACCGAGCGCGTCGTCGTCTCCCAGCTGGTTCGCTCCCCGGGCGTGTACTTCTCGTCCGAGCGCGACAAGACCAGCGACAAGATGATCTTCAACGCCAAGGTCATTCCCGCCCGCGGCGCTTGGCTCGAGTTCGAGACCGATAAGCGCGACGTCCTCTCTTTGCGCATCGACCGCAAGCGCAAACAGCCCGCAACGCTGCTTCTGCGCGCGCTTGGCATCGCCGAGACCAACCAGGAGATCGTCGAGCTTTTGGGCGAGTCCGAGATGCTGCAGCACACGCTGGCCAAAGACGTTGCCTCCAACCGCGAAGAAGCCCTGATCGAGCTTTACAAGCGCCTCCGTCCGGGCGAGCCGCCCACGGTCGAGAGCGCCCGCAACCTGCTCGAGGGCCTCTTCTTCAACCCGCAGCGCTACGACCTGGCTCGCGTTGGCCGCTACAAGATCAACAAGAAGCTCGGCCTCGACCTCGCAGGTGACGAGTCCACCCTTACGGTCGAAGACATCGTCAGCGCGATGAAGTACATCGTCAAGCTGCACTCCGGCGCAGACGGCTACCAGACCGATGACATCGACCACTTTGGCAACCGCCGCATTCGCACGGTGGGCGAGCTGATCCAAAACCAGTTCCGCATCGGCATCAGCCGCATGGAGCGCGTTGTCCGCGAGCGTATGTCCAACATCGACCCCGATGACATCAGCCCGCAGGCACTCATCAACATCCGCCCGATCGTGGCGTCTATCAAGGAGTTCTTTGGCAGCTCCCAGCTGTCCCAGTTCATGGACCAGACCAACCCCGCTGCGGGCATCACCCACAAGCGCCGTCTGTCCGCACTGGGTCCTGGCGGTCTGTCTCGTGAGCGCGCAGGCTTCGAGGTCCGCGACGTCCACACCTCCCACTACGGCCGTATGTGCCCCATCGAGACCCCTGAAGGCCCCAACATCGGTCTTATCGGCTCTTTGGCTACCTATGGCCGCGTCAACCCCTTTGGCTTCATCGAGACCCCGTATCGCAAGGTCGTCGATGGCAAGGTGACCGACGAGGTCGAGTACCTCACCGCAGATGAAGAAGAGAACTACACCATTGCCCAGGCAAACGAGTCCTTCGACGAGGAGACCCGCGAGTTTGGCACAGTTGTCGACGGTGTGTTCGTTCCCGCCAAGACCGTCTTGTGCCGTACCAAAAACGCCGACGGCATCTTTGGCGACCCCGACGACGTCCTGCCTTCTCAAGTCAACTACATGGACGTCTCCCCGCGCCAGATGAACTCCGTCGCTACCGCGTTGATCCCCTTCTTGGAGCACGACGACGCAAACCGCGCCCTCATGGGCTCCAACATGCAGCGTCAGGCTGTGCCCCTGCTTCGCCCCACCGCCCCGTTGGTCGGTACCGGCATCGAGCATCGCATCGCCATCGACTCCGGCGAGCTGCCCCTGGCTGTCAACAGCGGCACCGTCACTTACGTCGACGCATCCCGCATCGAGGTCACTAACAACAACGGCAGCGTCGACAAGTACACGCTGTCCAAGTTCCAGCGCTCCAACCAGGGCGGCTGCATCAACATGAAGCCGCTCGTGCGCTTTGGCGACGAGGTTGCAGCCGGCGACTGCCTGGCAGACGGCCCCTCCACAGACCACGCAGAGCTGGCGCTGGGTCAAAACCTCATGGTCGCCTACATGCCGTGGGAGGGTTTCAACTACGAGGACGCTATCATCGTCTCCGAGCGCGTTGTGGCAGAAGACCTCTTGACTTCCATCCACATCCACTCCTACGACATCGACGCCCGCGACACCAAGCTCGGCCCCGAAGAGATCACCCGAGAGATCCCCAACATCAGCGAGGACATGCTTGCCAACCTGGACGTTGACGGCATCATCCGCATCGGCGCAGAGGTCAAGTCCGGCGATGTCTTGGTAGGCAAGGTCACCCCCAAGGGCGAGACCGAGCTCACCGCCGAGGAGCGCTTGCTTCGTGCCATCTTTGGCGAGAAGGCCCGCGAGGTTCGCGACACCTCCCTCAAGGTCCCCCATGGCACAGGCGGCCGCGTCATCGCCGTGCATCGCTTCTCCCGTGCAGCCGGCGCCGACCTCAACCCCGGCGTCAACGAGCTCGTCCGCGTCTTCGTCGCCCAAAAGCGCAAGATCCAGCAGGGCGACAAGCTCTCCGGCCGCCACGGCAACAAGGGTGTTATCTCCCGTATCCTGCCGGTCGAGGACATGCCCTACATGGCAGACGGCACGCCCATCGACGTCATCTTGAACCCCCTGGGCGTTCCCTCCCGTATGAACGTCGGCCAGCTGATGGAAAACCACCTTGGCTGGGCTGCGCTCAACGCATGGAGCGAGGACGGCTCCGACGAGCCCGTCGAAGGCCCGTTCTTTGTCGCAACGCCTATCTTTGACGGCGCACACGAGGATGAGATCTCCGAGTGCATCCTCAAGGCCAACGCCAACCTCATGAACAAGAAGAAGGCGCATCTGGGCGACAAGCTCCACGAGCCCTTCGTCCCGCAGCTGAGCTCCACCGGCAAGACCGAGCTCTTTGACGGCCGCACGGGCGAGAAGTTCCGCGAGCCCATCACCGTTGGCCAAACCTACATCCTCAAGCTGTCCCACATGGTCGACGACAAGATCCATGCTCGCTCGACTGGCCCTTACAGCCTCATCACCCAGCAGCCTTTGGGCGGCAAGGCGCAGTTTGGCGGCCAGCGCTTTGGCGAGATGGAGGTTTGGGCGCTGTACTCCTACGGCGCATCCAACGTCTTGCAGGAGATCTTGACGGTCAAGTCCGACGATACCGCCGGCCGCGTCAAGACCTACGAGGCCATCGTCAAGGGCGAAAACATCCCGCCCGCAGAGATCCCCGAGTCTTTCAAGGTCTTGGTCAAAGAGATGAAGTCTTTGTGCCTGGACGTGAGCCTGACCGGTCACGACAGCTCCAAGGATGCTCAAGAAGAGCAGCCGGAGGAAGAGACCTTGATCGGGTTGGCTCAAGAAGAAGACCAGCCTGCCCAAGAAGTCGACGCCCTCGACATCCTGACGAGCGGCTTGGCAGACCTTCAAGACGAGCAAGAAGACACACTGGTAACTACGAGCAATACCGATGAGGAGGAGGAATAAACAATGACCGAGTTTGATGTCAATAACTTCGATCAGTTCCACATCGGCCTTGCTAGCGCCGAAGATATCCGCTCTTGGTCTTACGGCGAGGTCAAAAAGCCCGAGACCATCAACTACCGCACCCTCAAGCCGGAAAAAGACGGCCTGTTTTGCGAGAAGATCTTTGGCCCTACCAAGGATTGGGAGTGCGCCTGCGGCAAGTACAAGCGCATTCGCTTCAAAGACATCACCTGCGAGCGCTGCGGCGTCGAGGTCACGCGTTCCAAGGTTCGCCGCGAGCGCATGGGCCACATCGAGCTTGCAACGCCCGTAAGCCATATCTGGTACTTCAAGGGCTCTCCGTCCCGTCTGGGCTACCTGCTTGACATCAGCCCCAAAGACCTGGAGAAGGTCCTCTACTTTGCCAGCAACATCATCACCTGGGTTGACTCCGAGGCCCGCGAGGAAGACGCCGAGGAGCTGCGCGAGGAGCTCGAGCAGTCCTTGCTCGACATCGATGCCGAGCGCGACAAGCTCATCGAGGACGTCCGCCGTCAGTCTGTGGACTTCCTGGATGAAAACGGCGAGCGCGTCTACGACGAGGAAGACCTCCTCACCGCAGAAGAGGTCGAAGAAGAGATCAACGACCTCATGGAGGAGTTCGAAGAGAAGAAGGAGCTCGCTCAGGAGGCTCTCGACACCTTCATGAAGATCGAGCCCAAGATGCTCATCCAAGACGAGCTTCTCTATCGCGAGATGCGCGCCAACTACCGCGATTACTTCCGCGGCGGCATGGGTGCTGAGTCCGTGCGCGACCTGCTCGACGCTGTAGATCTTGAGGCTACCGCTCAGGAGCTGCGCGAGACCATCAAGACCGGCAAGGGCCAGCGCCGCGCCAAGGCCATCAAGCGCCTCAAGGTCGTCGAGGCCTTTGTGCGCTCCGACAACAAGCCGCGCGACATGATCTTGGACGTCATCCCCGTCATCCCGCCCGACCTGCGCCCCATGGTCCAGCTCGACGGCGGCCGCTTTGCGACGTCCGACCTCAACGACCTCTATCGTCGCGTCATCAACCGCAACAACCGCCTCAAGAAGCTTTTGGACCAGTCTGCGCCCGACATCATCGTCAACAACGAGAAGCGCATGCTGCAAGAGGCTGTGGACGCCCTCTTTGACAACGGCCGCCGCGGCCGTCCCGTCGTGGGCCCGGGCAACCGTCCCCTCAAGTCCATCGCCGATATGCTCAAGGGCAAGCAAGGCCGCTTCCGCCAAAACCTCTTGGGCAAGCGCGTCGACTACTCTGGCCGCTCGGTTATCGTTGTTGGTCCTACCCTCAAGATCCATCAGTGCGGTCTGCCCAAGCAGATGGCTTTGGAGCTGTTCAAGCCCTTTGTCATGAAGCGCTTGGTCGAGCTCGAGCATGCTGCCAACGTCAAGGCTGCAAAGCGCATGGTCGACCGTGGCGCCTACGTTGTTTGGGACGTTTTGGAAGAGGTCATCCGCGACCATCCCGTCTTGCTCAACCGCGCACCAACCCTGCACCGTCTGGGCATCCAGGCCTTCGAGCCTGTCCTGGTCGAGGGTAAGGCCATCCGCCTACACCCGCTGGTCTGCACCGCCTTCAACGCCGACTTCGACGGCGACCAGATGGCTGTCCACGTCCCGCTGGGAGCAGAGGCTCAAGCCGAGGCCCGCGTCCTCATGCTCAGCGCCAACAACGTCAAATCCCCTGCACATGGCAAGCCGCTGGCTGTCCCCACGCAGGATATGATCATCGGTCTGTATTACCTCACCGCTGCTCGCGACGGCTTCCCGGGCGAGGGCCGCGTCTTCATGGACTTCAAAGACGCGCAAAACGCCTACGACGCCCGTGCTGGCGTAGACCTGCAGGCCAAGATCCAGGTGCGTCTCAAGTACGACACCCGCGTCTTGACCAGCTACAACGACGGTGTTGAGTACAAGGCCGGCGAGCGCATCGAGACCACCATCGGTCGCATCATCTTCAACGCCATCCTGCCCAAGCAGCATGACTACATCAACTACGGCATGAACAAGAAGGAGATCAGCCGCCTGGTCGAGGACTGCTCCAACATGTACCCCACGCCGGAGCTGTGCAAGATCTTGGACGGTCTCAAGGCCACTGGCTTCCACTACGCAACGCGCGCAGGCATCACCGTCTCCGTCTACGACGCCACCATCCCGCCCTCTAAGGCGCAGATCCTGGCCGATGCAGACGAGCGCGTCGCAGAGATCCAAGAAGAGTACGAGATGGGCTTCTCCTCTGCCGAGGAGCGCAAGCGCCAGGTTATCGGCGTTTGGAACGAGGCAAACGAGGCCGTCGGCGAGGCTATGGCCGACAACTTCGACCGCTTCAACCCCATCTACATGATGGCCTTCTCCGGTGCTCGCGGTAACATCAAGCAGATCAGGCAGCTCGCCGGTATGCGCGGCCTTATGGCCGACCCCCGCGGCGAGACCATCGACCACCCCATCAAGGCTAACTTCCGCGAGGGTCTGACTGTATTGGAGTACTTCGTCTCCACTCACGGTGCTCGTAAGGGTCTGGCCGACACCGCGCTGCGTACCGCAGACTCCGGTTACCTCACCCGTCGTCTTGTCGACGTCGCCCAGGATGTCATCATCCACGAGGAAGACTGCGGCACGACCGATGGCATCGACTACAAGGTGCTCACCGCCAAGGGCGATATCGATCTCAACCTGGTGGGCCGCGTCGTCGCCGACGACGTCGTCAATCCCGCAACGGGCGAGGTCATGCTCGAGGCCAACAACTACATCACCGATGCTGCCATCTTGGTCAGCTTCAAGGACGCCGGCATCGAGACCATCAAGATCCGCACGGTCATGACCTGCCACAGCCACCAGGGCATCTGCCAGAAGTGCTACGGCTACGACCTGGCTGCCGGCCGTCCGGTCAACCTCGGCACCGCAGTGGGCATCATCGCGGCTCAGTCCATCGGCGAGCCCGGTACCCAGCTCACCATGCGTACCTTCCATACCGGCGGCGTTGCCGGCGGCGACATCACCGGCGGTCTGCCCCGCGTCACCGAGCTCTTCGAGGCCCGCAAGCCCAAGGGCGAGGCGATCTTGGCAGAGATCAGCGGCACCTTGCAGATCAGCGGCGACAAAGACTCCCGCGTTCTCTCCATCAACAACGAGGATGGCGAGGTCGTGGAGTACACGACGTCCACGCGCGTCCAGCTCATGCCCGGCGTTGCCGATATGTGCACCGTCGAGGTCGGCCAGCAGCTCACCCGCGGCTCGGTCAACCCGCATGACTTGCTGCGCTTGACCGATGTCAACACCACACTGCGCTATATCGTGGAGCAGGTCCAAGACGTCTACACCAGCCAGGGCGTAGACATCAACGACAAGCACATCGAGGTCATCGCTCGCCAGATGCTGCGCAAGATGACGGTTCTTGATCCGGGTGACTCCAGCTATCTTCCTGGCTCCCAGGTCAACCGCTACGAGTTCGAGGAGGAGTGCGAGCGCATCATGCTCGAAGACGGCGTCGCTCCCACCGCGACCCCGCTCATCTTGGGTATCACCAAGGCCTCTTTGGCAACGGATTCCTTCCTGTCTGCCGCATCCTTCCAAGAGACCACCAAGGTCCTCACGGATGCCGCCATCGAGGGCAAGCACGACGATCTCGTCGGCCTCAAGGAAAACGTCATCTTGGGCAAGCCCATCCCCGCTGGCACGGGCCTCAAGCGCTATCGCGACCTGCAGCTCACCTACAAGGGCGAGAAGATCGATCGCAGCGGCGGCGTTGTCGAGCAGCTGCCTGACTGGGCACCCGAAGAGCTCCGCGAGACCGAGTCCCTGCTGCCTCAGCCGCAGGAGTGGTCTGTCGACGGCGAGAGCTACATCGGCGGTCCCGGTATGGGCTACCCCGGCAACTACACCATCGGCGGCCGCACCTTGGCCCCCGAGGTTGCAAAGCTCTATCTCTTTGACGACCTGGGTGTTTCCCAGCGCTGGGCCAACAAGTTCAGCGAGGCCGGCATCGAGACAGTGGGCGACTTGGTCGGAAAGACCGAAGACGAGCTGTTCCGCATCGAGGGCATCGGCGTGAAGGCCATCGAGGAGCTCAAGGCAGGGCTTGCCGAGCGCGACCTGTCCTACCTGCTCGAGGATCAGACCTCCGCAGAGGAGCCCGACGCAGCCCAGCTGCTCGAGATGCTCTTCTCCCCGGAGGACGCCAAGTATGCAGGCGCCGAGGTCCCCAAGAGCTACAGCGCCGATCCCGATGACATGATCGGCGGCGGCTCTGTGATCAAGCCTCGCTCTGCAGAAGACGACGCCATGCTGGAGGAGTTGCTCGGTGCAGGCTTTGGCATGACCGAGGGTGCAGACAGCGATCTGTCTGACGACGAGGAGTAATGCTTGCGCTTGCATAAGGCAAGCTGCTTGTAGCTAGAACAAGGCCCGTGGGTTTTACCTGCGGGCCTTGCTTGCGCTATGGAGAGGCAGATGGGAGAGTAGCCGATGTACGCGTCGCTTTTAAGCAGGAGGTTGCGCGCATCTCGCTTATGCAGCGGCAGTTACGTTTTGCGCTGTGCGAATGCTTCGAGCTAAAAATCCTGAAATTTCTCTGCAAAATATTGGTGCAGACGGCATCGTCCCAGCTCAGAGCAGTAGTAGGAAATGGATACACCCGGACCCGTGGCGTTTGACGAGTTTTCTTTTGGGGCGTAATCTACCAAGTCGCGTCTTCAGGTCTGCAAGGCGCATCAAGCCCATGATACGTGCTGGTGTCGGGCTCTGTTTGGTCTCGTGCAGCGTTGCTGCGGCCAGATAGAACCTGACATCCTATTGTGGGTCGAGCGCCCAAGACGGCGCAAAACGTTTGTAAGAAGGTAGCAAGTAAGGAGAAAAAATTGCCTACCATTAACCAGCTGGTCCGCAAGGGCCGCAAGCGCGCGGTGGAGCAGTCCAAGTCCCCCGCTCTCAAGGGCAACCCGCAAAAGCGCGGCGTCTGCACTCGCGTTTACACCGCAACCCCCAAAAAGCCTAACTCCGCTCTTCGTAAGGTTGCTCGTGTCCGCCTCGTCAACGGCATGGAAGTCACCGCTTACATCCCCGGTGAGGGTCACAACCTCCAGGAGCACTCCATGGTGCTGCTGCGCGGTGGTCGTACCAAGGACCTTCCCGGTGTCCGCTACAAGATCATCCGCGGCACGCTTGACGCAGCTGCTGTCAACAACCGCATGCAGGCTCGTTCCCGTTATGGCGCAAAGCGCCCCAAGGATAAGAAGTAAGGGAGGTATCTAGAATATGCCACGTCGTAATGCTGCTGTCCGCCGCGAGGTTCAGCCGGACGCTGTCTACAACAACCGCCTCGTCACCCAGCTGATCAACAAGGTCTTGCTGGACGGCAAGAAGTCCGTCGCCGAGCGCATCGTCTACGGTGCCTTCGACATCGTCGCAGAGAAGACCGGCGAGGATGCCCTCTCCGTCTTCAAGAAGGCTATGGAAAACGTTCGCCCCACCGTCGAGGTCAAGCCCAAGCGCGTGGGCGGTGCTACCTACCAGGTTCCCACCGACGTCAACAGCCGTCGTTCCACCACTTTGGCTATCCGCTGGATGGTTACCTTCTCCCGTGCCCGCAAGGAGCGCTCCATGGCCGAGCGCCTCGCAGCAGAGATCATGGATGCTGCCAACGGCACTGGCGCTTCTGTCAAGAAGCGTGAGGACGTCTTCAAGATGGCCGAGTCCAACCGCGCTTTCTCCCACTACCGTTTCTAGGGCGTGGTAGAAAATGGCTAAGAAGATTTCTCTGGAAAACACTCGCAACATCGGCATCATGGCTCACATCGACGCCGGCAAGACCACCACGACCGAGCGCATCCTCTACTACACCGGCAAGACCCACAAGATCGGTGAGGTTCACGAGGGTGCAGCTACCATGGACTGGATGGTTCAGGAGCAGGAGCGCGGCGTTACCATTACGTCTGCTGCTACCACCTGCTTTTGGAGCTACCCCTCCGGTGCCAAGGACGGCGAGACCTACAAGATTCAGATCATCGACACCCCGGGCCACGTCGACTTCACCTCTGAGGTCGAGCGTTCCCTGCGCGTTTTGGACGGCGCTGTAGCTGTCTTTGACGCTGTTGCCGGTGTTCAGCCCCAGTCCGAGACCGTTTGGCGCCAGGCTAAGCGCTACAACGTTCCCACCATCGCCTTCATCAACAAGTATGACCGCGTCGGTTCTGACTTCGAGCATGCCATCCAGACCATGAAGGACCGTCTGGGCGCTAACGCTATCGCCGCCCAGCTGCCCATGGGTGCCGAGGATCAGTTCTGGGGCGTCATCGACTTGGTCACCATGGAGGCATGGGACTTCAAGGCAGACGACAAGGGCATGACCTACCCCGAGAAGCTCGACACCATCCCCGAGGAGTTCCAGGCCAAGGCAGAAGAGATGCATCAAGAGCTTCTCGACGCCGCCGCAGACTTCGACGAGGAGCTCATGGAGGCCATCCTCATGGAGGAGGACGTCACCGTCGAGCAGATCAAGGCTGCTTTGCGCAAGGGCGTTATCGCAACCGAGCTCAACTTGGTCTTCGTGGGTTCTGCTTACAAGAACAAAGGCGTGCAGGAGCTTCTCGACGCTGTCGTCGACTACCTGCCCAGCCCGCTCGACGTCCCCGCTATCGTCGGTACCAACCCCGATACCGATGAGCAGGAGGAGCGCCCCGCAGACAAGAAGGCTCCGTTCTCCGCTCTGGCCTTCAAGATCATGACCGACCCCTTCGTCGGCAAGCTCACCTACCTGCGCTGCTACTCCGGCCGTCTGGATGCTGGCTCTTACGTCATCAACTCCGTCAACGGCAAGAAGGAGCGTATCGGCCGCCTGCTGGAGATGCACTCCAACGAGCAGCATGATATCGACTTCATCAGCGCTGGCGATATCTGCGCTGCTGTCGGCCTGAAGAACACCACCACCGGTGAGACCCTGTGCGATGAGGCCAACCCCATCATCCTCGAGTCCATCGAGTTCGCCGAGCCCGTTATCGACATCGCCGTCGAGCCCAAGACCAAGGCCGAGCAGGACAAGATGTCCGTTGCCTTGGCTCGCCTGGCAGAAGAGGATCCCACCTTCCGCGTCCACACCGACGAGGAGACCGGCCAGACCATCATCGCCGGTATGGGCGAGCTCCATCTGGAGATCATCATCGACCGCCTCAAGCGCGAGTTCAAGGTCGACTGCAACACGGGTGCTCCTCGCGTTGCCTACCGCGAGAAGCCGGGCCACGAGGTCCTCAACGCCCGCGGTCTGTTCAAGCGCCAGTCCGGTGGTCGCGGTCAGTACGGCGACGCCGTCATCAACATGTACCCCGGCGAGCCCGGCAGTGGTTTTGTCTTTGAGAACAAGATCGTCGGCGGTGTCATCCCCAAGGAGTACATCCCCAGCGTTGGCAAGGGCATCGAGGAAGCTCTGGAAAACGGCGTCATCGCCGGTTACCCCACCCTCGACGTTCGCGTCGAGCTCATCGACGGTTCCTACCACGACGTCGACTCCTCCGAGGCTGCCTTCAAGGTTGCCGGCTCTTTGGCCATCAAGGAGGCCATGCGCAAGTCCGATCCCGTCCTCCTCGAGCCGATGATGGCCGTCGAGGTCGAGACTCCGCAGGAGTACATGGGCGACGTCATGGGCGGCATCAGCTCTCGTCGCGGCATGATTCAGGGTCAAGAGGAGCGCGGCGCTGCCGTCGCCATCAAGGCCAACGTCCCGCTGTCCGAGATGTTCGGCTACGCGACCGACCTCCGCTCCAGCACTCAGGGTCGTGCAAGCTACACCATGCAGTTTGCTCAGTACGATCCCGTCCCCAAGAATGTCGCCGAAGAGATCATCGCAAAGTCCGGCAACTAAGCCGCAAGCTTTGAAGTTTTAGGAAGGAATTACGATGCCTAATCAGAAGATTCGCATCCGCCTGAAGGGCTATGACCATGAGATCGTGGACCAGTCCGCGAAGCTCATCGTCGACACTGCCCACAAGACCGGTGCACGCGTGAGCGGCCCGATCCCCCTGCCCACCGAGCGTAACCTCTACACGGTTATCAAGGGGCCCCATGTCAACAAGGACTCCCGTGAGCAGTTCGAGATGCGCACCCACAAGCGCCTCATCGACATCCTGGATCCCACGCCCAACACCGTGGATTCCCTGATGCGTCTTGACTTGCCGGCTGGTGTCGACATCGAGATCAAGCTGTAAATTTGCGGGGGATTTTGTCTGCGCCTTTGTTGCCGGAAGCCTCGCGTAACCAAGTACGCGTCGGCCTCCGGCGCCTCGGCGCAGACCAAAATCCCCTCGCAAATTGCGGTGAAGCCGCTGCGGCCACATGGCTGCAGCGGCTTTTTCTTTGCACACACTATCGCAGCGCTCGCTGACTTTTATTTATGATGCGACTCGTGATTATTGCCAGCGTCTGCGCCCTTGTTGCCTGAAGCCTCGACAAACCAAGTACGCGTCGGCCTCCGGCGCCTCGGCTTAAGCTCTAAATCCC
>CAVAPV010000006.1:0-24333 GCA_963590525.1 Agathobacter rectalis | reverse complement strand
AGTCTCGGCAAACCAAGTACGCGTCGGCCTCCGGCGCCTCGGCTTAAGCTCTAAATCCCCTCGCAAATTGCGTTGGAGCCGCTGCGGCCACATGGCTGCGGCGACCTTTGCTTTGCATGCAGTTTGGGACATATGTCCCATTCGCGCTGGCGGTTTTGGGACATCGGGGTGCAGCTATCGCAAGGGCGCTTTCCTAACATAGAAGACGGTGGGAGAGGTCTCTCCCGCACTATGCGAAGGGAGGCGTTATGAGTTCTGTGATAACGAGTGCAAAGAGGGTATGGCTTTATGCCATCGTGCTGCTTGGTGCTTTGGCTTTGGTCTGCGGCGTGCCGCCGTTCGTTCAAAGCGCCTACGCAGACTACGATCAAGTCACCAGCAAGTATTCGCTCAACAAGGACTATTGCCCTACGGCTTACGATGACGGTGTTGAGTATGGTGACTCTCTCAAGGTGGTAGACACCCATACCGTCAAGGTCGAAGGCAAGTACTTTTGGAGGCTCAATGAGTCTGCATACAAACTCCCCGATACCGTAGAGATCTGGCGAACAGACAACAGCGCTAAAAAGACCGTTCGTGTGGCATCGGTGCCTGCCCAGCCCACTTCCTCGACTGAGTGCATAGTGAGCATCTCCGCTGTGGACGATCAAGTGGTTGCCGGCAAGCAGGACTACGACTACGCAATCGTTGCGGTAAAAGAAGACGTTCACGAGTACTACATGATCTCTTGGTGGAGAAACATCGGTGGAGTCTCGTACGCTCCAGATCAGATCAAGGCAACCAAGATCAACAGCAATCAGGTATGGGTATATGTCGATGTCTCGGGTTATGCGGTAAAGAACACCACGATCAGCGTTTATGCCGGAACCAAGAAGGTCAAGTCCTTTAAACCCACGGCTTCCAAGACGTACAAGTTTGTTATCAAGGGCAGTGGCATGGGCAAGAAGAAATTCAAGGCCGTCTCAAAACTCAATGGCGACAGCAGCGCCAAGTCTATGGCCATGGGTCCTATTAAACCCAAGGCCAACGTCGTGAAGTCCAAGATGAAGGCTTCGCTAAACGACTGCGCTAAATTTGAAACAGGCCACAGGGTTATAAAGGCCTATTGCGAAAACGGCAAGCTCTATGCAGACGTCTGGTTCTACAACAGCTGGAGATACACCACCAAGAAAAACCTCAAGGCAACCATCAAGATAAACGTCGATTACAAGATAGTCGGCAAAAAGACGCTCAAGGTCTCGTCTCTGGGGCCGCAAAAGGGCAAGTGGTTCAAGAAGGTTTGCCTGGCAAAGAAGACAGTTGATCTGGTCAACAGCAGCTACGTTGCAATAGGGTAGTCGCGCAAGTTGAGGCAAGGACACCTCGTTGTTGCATATGTCATGCAGGCGATGCGCACAAGCGTGTCGCCTGCTTTGCTGTTTTTGCCTGCTGGCAAAACGCTATCATATCCTGCAGTGCGGGGATGCGTTGATTAGCAAGCTGCCATTGCAAAGAAAACCGCCAACTTCCACGCCAAAGCGATAAGGAAAAAAGATACGCCCGGGGGCGTGTTTTTATAAAAAGGGGGTTCACAAGCAAAGCTCGACCCTGTATTCTGGACAGGCTGCGCCTTCGCGGGCGTAGTGCGTCGTATGCCCTCAAGCATCTCACGCCAAACGGGCATGCGGCATCTGTTCACAGCGCCCCAGAGCAATAAAGCAAAGGGGAGAGCTAAGGCTGCGATCCACTACACGAAGCAAAAGCTTCCTCTGCACGATCGCCTGACTAGTAAGGTTGAAAATGGTCAACACTATTCTTGGCCGCAAGCTGGGCATGACCCAGGTCTGGGGTGAAGACGATAACATCGTCCCCGTGACCGTCATCCAAGCTGGCCCCTGTGTTATCGCACAGGTCAAGACCACCGAGACCGACGGCTACGAGGCCGTTCAGATCGGTTTCGGTGACATCAAGGAGAGCCGCGTCAACAAGCCCATGAAGGGTCATTTTGACAAGGCCGGCATCGCCCCCATGCGCTACCTGCGCGAGGTTCGCGTCGAGGATGCTTCCCAGCACTCCTGCGGCGAGACCATCACCGTGGAGGCTTTTGCCGATACCGCCAAGGTTGACGTCATCGGCGTCTCCAAGGGCAAGGGCTTTGCTGGCGTTATCAAGCGTCATCACTTTGCTGGCGGTCCCGGCGGCCATGGCTCCCACTTCCATCGCGCCCCTGGTTCCATCGGCATGTGCGCTTACCCCTCCCGTGTCTTGAAGGGCATGCGCATGGCTGGTCACATGGGTTGCGACCGCGTTACGGTGAAGAACCTCTCGGTTGTTCGCGTTGACGCAGAGCAGAACCTCATTCTCGTCAAGGGTGCCGTGCCTGGTGGCAAGGGTGCTCTCGTCCAAGTTCGTATGGCCTAGGGGAGGAGATAAAGATGGCAGATATCAAGATCATCGATCCCGCAGGCAAGGACGTCGAGACTGTTTCCGGCAACGACGTTATCTTCGGCATCGAGCCCAACGTTTACGTCATGCACGAGGTCGTCAAGTCCCAGCTGGCTGCACTTCGCCAGGGCACTGCTAACACCAAGACCCGTGGCAAGGTTTCCGGCGGCGGCCGCAAGCCCTTCCGTCAGAAGGGTACCGGCAACGCTCGCCAGGGTACGATTCGCGCTCCTCATTTCAGGGGCGGCGGAGTTGTCTTTGGCCCCCACACCCGTTCTTACGCTTACCGCGTGAACAACAAGGTCGTCAAGCTGGCTATGCGCTCCGCGCTTTCCGCCAAGCTTGCAGACGGCGAGCTCACCGTTGTCAACGACTTTGCTTTTGAGAAGCCCTCTACCAAGGCTGCTAAGGCTTCCTTGGAGGCTTTGGGCATCAAGGGCCGCACCACCGTCGTCGTCGACGACGAGGACTTCGTGTCCTTCTTGTCCTTCCGCAACCTTGAGAACGTTTTGATCATCGGCGCAACCGAGTCCAACTGCTACGACTTGCTGGACAACGCCAACCTGGTCATCACCAAGGCTGCATTCGATTACCTCGAGGAGGTGCTCGCATAATGAACGCACGCGAAATCATCATCCGTCCGATCATCTCTGAGCGCTCTTTCGACATGCAGGAGCTTAACCGCTACACCTTCGAAGTGGCCAAGTCCGCTTCCAAGATCGAGATCGCTGCCGCGGTCGAAGAGATCTTCAACGTCAAGGTCGTCAAGGTTAACACCTCCAACGTCAAGCCCAAGCCCAAGCGTGTTCGCCAGGTTGCTGGTTACACCAAGGGCTGGAAGAAGGCCATCGTCACCGTCGCCGAGGGTGACACCATCGAGCTTTTTGCTAACCAGGCCTAAAACTAGTTTATAACCCCCGCGGTGCAGCGGGGGTTTAGCTGGCTCCGTCTTCTCTATTATGGAGACACTCGGAGCCGTGGTAGTCCGGGGTCAGGGCCGTCGGAGGCAGCACCAACCTCCAATCCCAGACGGTATGCTGGCAAACGGACGAAAGGAGAAACAATGGGAGTCAAGAAGTACAAGCCGACTTCTCCCGGTCGTCGTCATCAGACTGTGTCTGATTTCGCAGAGATCACGACCAACAAGCCGGAGAAGTCTTTGCTCGAGCCGCTGCCTAAGAAGGCCGGCCGCAACAACAAGGGCCGTATCACGGTCCGCCACCAGGGTGGCGGCAACAAGCGCCGTTACCGCAAGATCGACTTCAAGCGCACCAAAGACGGCGTGCCCGCCAAGGTCGCTACCATCGAGTACGATCCCAACCGCTCCGCTCGTATTGCCCTTCTGCACTACGTCGACGGCGCCAAGGCCTACATCCTTCATCCCAAGGGCCTCAAGGTTGGCGATATGGTCGAGTCCGGCCCGGATGCAGACATCAAGCCCGGCAACGCTTTGCCGCTTGCTAACATCCCGGTTGGTACCTTGATCCATGCAGTCGAGTTCCAGCCCGGCAAGGGTGCCGCTATGGCTCGCTCTGCTGGCACCAGCATCCAGCTCATGGGCAAGGAGGGCAAGTACGCCATCCTGCGCATGCCTTCTTCCGAGATGCGCCGCGTTCTGCTCACCTGCCGCGCCACTGTTGGCGAGGTCGGTAACGCAGAGCATGCCAACATCACCATCGGCAAGGCCGGCCGTAAGCGCTGGATGGGCGTCCGTCCCACCGTTCGCGGTACTGTCATGAACCCCGTCGACCATCCCCATGGTGGTGGCGAGGGCAAGAACAAGTCCGCTGGTCGCCATCCTGTTACCCCGTGGGGTGTTCCTACCAAGGGTCACCGTACTCGTAACAAGAAGAAGTACAGCCAGCGCCTGATCATCCGCCGCCGCAAGAAGTAATCGAAGGAGGAAACACACATGAGCCGTAGTCTCAAAAAGGGCCCCTTCGTGGAGCCCCGCCTCCTCGAGCGCATCACCAAGATGAACGAGGCAGGCGAGAAGAACGTCGTCAAGACCTGGAGCCGTTCTTCCACGATCTTCCCCGAGATGGTTGGTCACACCATCGCAGTTCATGACGGCCGCCGTCATGTCCCCGTTTACGTCACTGAGTCCATGGTCGGTCACAAGCTGGGCGAGTTCGCCCCCACCCGCACCTTCAAGGGCCACAAGGTTAAGTAGGAGAGGAGAGCACAATGGAAGCAAAAGCAACCGCTAAGTACGTGCGCGTCTCTCCCCGCAAGGCTCGCATCGTCATCGACCAGGTTCGCGGTAAGGACGTCATCGCAGCTCAGGAGATCCTCGCTTTCAACGAGCGCGCTATCTCCGAGGTTGTCGCCAAGGTCGTCAACTCCGCAGCCGCAAACGCTCAGGACCGTTTTGGCCTGCGTCCCGAAAGCCTCGTAATCAAGGCTGCCTACGTGGACGAGGGCCCCACCATGAAGCGTTTCCGCCCGCGCGCTAAGGGTGCTGCAAGCAAGATCCGCAAGCGCACGAGCCACATCACCGTCATCGTCGCACCGAAGGAGGCGTAAAGCATGGGCCAGAAAGTTCTGCCTACCGGTTTCCGCCTCGGTATTACCGAGAACTGGCGCAGCCGTTGGTACGCTGGCAAGAATTACGCCGCTACCCTCGCAAACGATATCGAGCTGCGCAACTACGTTGAGAAGAAGCTCGCCGGTGCCGCACTCTCCAAGTGCGAGATCGAGCGCGCTGGCGACAAGGTCAAGGTCATCCTGACCACCGCTCGTCCCGGCATCGTCATCGGCAAGAAGGGTGCAGAGGTCGATGCTCTGCGCAAGGAGCTCGAGGCTATCGCCGGCGGCAAGGTCGCTGTCGAGGTCATCGAGGTCAAGCGCCCCGAGCTCGACGCTCGCCTGGTCGCCCAGTCCATCGCCGATCAGCTCGAGGGCCGCGTTGCCTTCCGCCGTGCGATGCGCAAGGCTGTCCAGTCTGCCCGCAAGTCCGGCGCCAAGGGTATCCGTATCCAGTGCACCGGTCGTCTGGGTGGCTCCGAGATGAGCCGCCGCGAGTGGTACCGCGAGGGCCGCGTGCCCCTGCACACCCTGCGTGCCCAGATCGATTACGGCACCGCTACCGCACACACCACCATGGGCTCCTGCGGCATCAAGGTGTGGGTCTACTACGGTGAGGTTCTGCCTGGTCAGAAGCCCACTAACCCCGCACTCGAGGGTGTCTCCAGCCAGCGCCGTGGCCGCGGCCGTCGCGATGGGAGGAACTAAACTATGTTGATGCCTAAGCGTGTCAAGCACCGCAAGGTGCAGCGTGGTTCCATGAAGGGCAAGGCCAAGGGTGGCACGAAGCTCAACTTGGGCTTCTGCGGCATCCAGGCTCTCGAGGCCCACTGGATCACCAACCGTCAGATCGAGGCTGCTCGTATTGCCATGACCCGTTACATGAAGCGTGGCGGTCGTGTCTATATCAACATCTTCCCTGACAAGCCCATCACCAAGAAGCCCGCAGAAACCCGCATGGGTTCTGGTAAGGGCAACCCCGAGGAATGGGTAGCAGTCGTCAAGCCCGGCCGCATCATGTTCGAGATCGATGGTGTGTCCGAAGAGATCGCACGCGAGGCAATGCGTCTGGCTATCCAGAAGCTGCCGATCAAGTGCAAGATGGTTTTCCGCGAGACCGAGAAGGATGGTGAGTAAAGAATGAAGGCGTCTGAATTGCGTGAGCTCAGCACTGCTGACCTGAACGTCAAGCTGGAGGAGGCTCGTTCCGAGCTCTTCAACCTGCGCTTCCAGATGGCTACCAGCCAGCTGGACAACACGGCTCGTCTCAAGACCGTGAAGAAGGATATTGCCCGTATTCTCACCGAGCTGCGCGCTCGTGAGATCAACGCTTAAAGTTAGGAGTACACGATGAGCGAAGAGCGCGGTCGTCGTAAGGTCCGCCAGGGCGTTGTCGTCTCTGCGGTCAATGACAAAACCATCGTCGTGCAGGTCAAGGAGCGCAAGCCCCATCGCGTCTACAAGAAGATGATGACCACCACGAAGAAGTTCCATGCCCATGACGAGGAGAATCTGGCTGGTGTCGGCGATACCGTCCGCATCCAGGAGACTCGTCCTCTGTCCAAGATGAAGCGCTGGCGCCTGATCGAAATCGTTGAGAAGGCCAAGTAAACCTAGTTACCAGAAAGGAATGTATCGATGATTCAGATGCAAAGCATGCTGGCTGTCGCCGATAACTCTGGTGCTCGCAAGGTTCAGTGCATCAAGGTTCTGGGTGGCTCCAAGCGTCGTTACGCTGGCTTGGGCGACACTATCGTCTGCAGCGTCAAGGAAGCCGCACCCAACGGCCAGGTCAAGAAGGGCGATGTCGTTCGCTGCGTCATCGTCCGCGTTAAGAAGGAAGTCCGCCGCAAGGACGGCTCCTACATCAAGTTCGATCAGAACGCTGCCGTTTTGATCAACACCGACGGCTCTCCCCGCGGCACCCGTATCTTTGGGCCTGTCGCTCGCGAGCTGCGTGACAAGAAGTTCATGAAGATCGTCTCCCTCGCTCCCGAGACGCTGTAAGGAGGACGGAAGATGTCTATGAATATCAAGACCGGCGACAAGGTCAAAGTTATCGCTGGCAAGGACAAGGGCACCGAGGCCGAGGTCATCGCCGCTTTCCCGCGCGAGGGCAAGGTCAAGGTCGCTGGCGTCGCAGTTGCTACCAAGCACTGCAAGCCCTCCCAGGCCAACCCCAACGGCGGCATCGAGCACATCGAGGCAAAGATCGACGTCTCCAACGTGCAGCTCGTTTGCCCCAGCTGCGGTGTTGCCACTCGCGTTTCTGTGGATCGCGCCTCCGGCAAGAAGGTCCGCGTCTGCAAGAAGTGCGGCAAGGCTATCGACTAATCAAGTCTTCTAGTCTATAATCTTGGATTCGCGTGCTGCTTTGCGTGGCACGCGAATCTGTGTGTAAGGCCCCAAAGCCCGCCAGGCATTTGGGGGGTGAGGTTGGAACCCCACCTTAAATCTCGGTAAGGAGAAAGAACATGGCACCTCGTCTTCAAGAGAAGTACAAGAATGAGATCGCACCTGCTCTCAAAGAGCAGCTCGGCATCGAGAACGTCCACTGCGTTCCCAAGCTGGAGAAGATCGTCGTCAACATGGGCGTCGGCGAGGCTGCAACCGATAGCAAGGCTATCGACGCAGCTGTCAACGACATCCGCATCATCACCGGTCAGCAGCCTATGATCTGCCGTGCCCGCAAGTCCATCGCTGCCTTCAAGCTGCGCGCTGGCATGCCCATCGGCTGCAAGGTCACGCTGCGCGGTGCCCGTATGTACGAGTTCCTCGATCGTCTGCTGGCTTGCGCTATCCCCCGTATCCGCGACTTCCGCGGTCTGCCTGCCAACTCCTTTGATGGCAACGGCAACTACTCCATGGGCGTGACCGAGCAGCTCATCTTCCCTGAGATCGATTACGACAAGGTCGACAAGACCCGCGGCATGGACATCACCTTTGTGACCACTGCCACCAACAACGAGCATGGCAAGGCCCTGCTCGACGCTTTTGGCTTCCCCTTCAAGAAGTAACAAAGCGCCAAATCTCACATCGAGCGTTGAAGTCCATTGGGAAAATTCCCAGTGGACTTCTTTGCATTTTGTGAGATAATGAAAAACTGTCCCGTTGTGTGTAATTTAGGAGGCATTGCATTGGCAAAGAAATCGATGATCGCCAAGGCTAAGCGCGAACCCAAGTACAGCACACGCAGCTACACCCGCTGCAACCGTTGCGGCCGACCCCACTCGGTCTACCGCAAGTTCGGTCTGTGCCGTGTTTGCCTTCGTGAGATGGCCCTCAAAGGCGAGCTCCCCGGTGTCCGCAAAGCTAGCTGGTAGGCATTAGCCCAACAGCATAGCCCGTGTGCATCGGGCTGCCCTGAGAAGGCGTGGTCGCTAAGGGTGATCACGAACCGCTCATCCGCAGTCATCAACGAACCATAGGAGGAATCAATGAGCGTCACCGATCCCATCGCAGATATGCTTACGCGCATCCGTAACGCAAACACTGCGAACCATGAGAAGACATCTATGCCGTCTTCCAAAAAGCTCGTCGAGATCGCCCGCATCCTTAAGGAGGAAGGCTACATCTCCGAGTACGAGGTCACCGAGAAGGCACCTCAAAACGAGTTGACCGTCACTCTCAAGTACGGCGAGAAAAAGGCCAAGGTCATCAAGGGCATCCGCCGCATCTCCAAGCCTGGTCTGCGCATCTACGCAGGCAAGGACGAGCTGCCCCGCGTGCTCGGTGGTCTGGGTACTGCAATCATCTCCACCTCTAAGGGTGTCATGACCGACCGCGACGCGCGTCTTGCTGGCGTCGGCGGCGAGGTCTTGGCATACGTCTGGTAATCGGTTAACGGAAAGGAGCAAGTTACATGTCTCGTATCGGTAAACTGCCCGTCTCCGTCCCGGCCGGAGTCGAGGTTTCCATCAATGGCACTGAAGTCACCGTTAAGGGCCCCAAGGGCGAGCTGACTCAGTCCTTCTACAACAAGCTCACCATCGAGAAGGCAGAAGACGGCTCCATCGTCGTCTCCCGCCCGGATGACGAGCGCATGAGCCGTGCGCAGCACGGTCTTGTCCGCACTCTTATCAACAACATGATCATCGGCGTGTCCCAGGGTTACTCCAAGACCCTCGAGCTTGTCGGCGTTGGCTATCGTGCCGCTGTCAAGGGCGATCATCTGGAGCTCAACCTCGGTTACTCCCACCCCGTGATCGTCAAGACCCCGGAGGGCATCACCTTCGAGTGCCCCGACCAGGCAAAGATCGTTGTTTCCGGCATCGACAAGCAGCAGGTCGGCCAGGTTGCAGCTGATATTCGCAAGTGGCGTAAACCCGAGCCCTACAAGGGCAAGGGCATCCGCTACCAGGGCGAGCATGTCCGCCGCAAGGAAGGCAAGACTGCCAAGTAGTTTTCGCCGGTTAACAAACCGGGCTGATTTCAAGGAGTGTAAGAAACAATGGATAAGCAGAAGCTTAAGAAGGAGGGCCTTGCCCGTCGCATTCGCCGCGTCCGTGGCAAGATCTCCGGTACCCCTGAGCGTCCTCGCCTCCGCGTGACCCGCTCTAACACCAACATCTACGCTCAGGTTATCGACGACGTTGCCGGCCATACCCTGGTCAGCGCATCCTCTCTCGATGCTGAGTTCAAGGCTACCGGCAAAAACGGCGGCAACATCGAGGGCGCCGCTGTCGTCGGCAAGCTCGTTGCCGAGCGCGCTTTGGCCGCTGGCATCGACACCATCGTCTTTGACCGCGGTGGTCGTCTGTATCATGGCCGTATCAAGTCTCTCGCGGATGCAGCCCGCGAAGCTGGTCTCAAGTTCTAGAAAGGGGAGTGGATTTCATGGCACAAAGGTCTAACAACAGGTCCAACAAGCAGGCCAATCCTGCAGTCCCCGAGCTGGAAGAGCAGGTTGTCGTCATCAACCGCGTTTCCAAGACCGTCAAGGGCGGCCGTCGCCTGAGCCTGAGCGCTCTGGTGGTCGTGGGTGATCGCAAGGGCAAGGTTGGCATCGGCATGGGCAAGTCCGCCGAGGTCCCCATGGCTATCTCCAAGGCTGTGGAAGACGCCAAGAAGAACATGTTCAAGGTCCCTGTGACCGAGGAAGGCACCATTCCTCATGAGGTCATCGGCGAGTTTGGCGCTGGCCGCGTTCTCATCAAGCCGGCTGTCGCTGGTACCGGTATCATCGCCGGCGGCCCTGTCCGCGCTCTGTTCGAGCTCGCAGGCATCAAGGACGTTATGTCCAAGTCCCTGGGCACCGACAACGCGATGAACTCCGTCAAGGCTGCCGCTGCCGGTCTTGCAGACCTCTCCTCCCCCGAGGAAGTCGCTGCTAAGCGTGGTATGAACCTCGGCCAGATCTACGGAAAGAAGGTTCAGTAATGGCAGATAACAAGACTCTTCGCCTGACTCAGGTCAAGTCCGCCATCGGCTACAAGAAAGACCAGCTGGCCACTCTTAAGGCTCTTGGTCTCGGCCGCATCGGCAAGACCCGCGATCACGTGGACAACGAGTGCATCCGCGGCATGATCTTCAAGGTCAAGCATCTCATCAAGGTTGAGAACATCTAAATTGGTTATAAATCGGGCTGCGCAGATGATGCGCGGCCCGATTTGGAAGTCTGCCGGCGGCGAGCTGCCGGCACATCTGCGCTTTTAACTGCAGATGCCTAGCGATTCGAAGGAGAATCAAATGAACCTGCACGATCTTAAGCCGGCTCCCGGCTCCACCCACTCCCGCAAGCGCGTTGGTCGCGGCCATGGCTCCGGCAACGGCGGCAAGTCCGGTCGTGGCTCTAACGGCCAGGCATCCCGCGCCGGCGGCACCAAGGGCCCGGGCTTTGAGGGCGGCCAGACTCCTCTGGCAATGCGTCTCCCCAAGCTCCCCGGTTTCCGCAACATCAACCGCAAGGAGTACCTGCCCGTTAACGTTGCCCGCATCGAGGACAAGTACGAGGCCGGCGAGGTCGTCGATCACGAGTCCCTGGTTGCCAAGGGCATCATCAAGCATGCAGACGCCCTGGTTAAGGTTCTCGGCGACGGCGAGATCACCAAGGCTGTGACCGTCAAGGTCGACAAGGTTTCCGCTTCCGCACAGGCCAAGATCGAGGCCGCTGGAGGAAAGGTCGAGTAACGTGCTGAAGGCACTCGCAAACGCAATGAAGGTGAAGGATCTTCGCAAGAAGATCTTCTTCACCCTGGCGATTATCGCCCTGTATCGCGTGGGATGCTTCATCCCCGTTCCGGGCATTCCTTTCGCCGAGCTCGTGGACAGCTTCAAGGGCACGACAGACAGCACCGGTGCTGCTTTGCTCATGCTCAACCTGTTCTCTGGCGGTGCGCTCGAGTACTTCTCCGTTTTCTCCCTGGGCATCATGCCCTACATCACGGCATCCATCATCATGCAGCTGATGCAGGGTGTTATTCCCGCACTTACCCGTTGGGCTAAAGAGGGAGAGAGCGGTCAGCGCAAGATCACTCGAATCACCCGCTACCTGACGCTGATCTTGGGCTTCATCAATGCTGTGGGCTACCTCGTGTTGTTCCAAAGCGCCCAGTTTGGCATCTCCTTTGCCGATACCGGCATGCCCGTTTGGCTCACGAGCATCATCATCGTGGTCACGCTGGTTGCAGGTACCGCGTTCATCATGTGGATGGGCGAGCTCATCACGCAGCGCGGCATCGGCAACGGCATGTCCTTGATCATCTTTGCAAGTATCGTCGCGCGTCTCCCAAGCGCTCTGCTCGACTCCGTGCAGAACTCTTCGGACCCGATGCAGGGCGTTATCTTGACTGTGGTGGTCGTCTTGGTCATCCTGCTCGTGATTCCGGCCATCGTCTTCATCGAGCGTGGCCAGCGCCGCATCCCCGTGTCTTACTCCAAGCGCGTGGTTGGTCGCAGGGTCATGGGTGGACAGTCCACCTACCTGCCTTTCAAGGTCAACGGTTCCGGCGTTATCCCCATCATCTTTGCCTCGGCGATCTTGTATGTTCCCGCTCAGCTCGCTGCCTTCTTCTCTGATGCCGGCTGGCTGTCTGCTTTTGCAAACTTCTGCTCGGCAGGCGCGGGTAACTGGATTCTCACCGTGGTGCTCATCGTGTTCTTTGCGTACTTCTACACATCCATGATGTATCACCCCGAGGAGACTGCGGATAACCTCAAGAACAACGGCGGCTTCATCCCGGGTGTTCGTCCCGGTGGCGCCACTGTTCAGTACATGAAAGACGTCATCAACCACATCACCTTGCCTGGCGCTTTGTTCCTGGCTGTGATTGCGGTTATCCCGTCGATTCTGTACTCGTTTAGCGGCAACAACTTGATCCAGTTGTTTGGCGGCACGTCTGTCCTGATTATGGTTGGCGTTGCGCTTGACACCATGACCAAGCTCGAAAGCCAGCTCAAGATGCACAACTACGACGGTTTCTTCAAATAAGACGCCGTATAGGTTGGTCACATAGCGGCCTCTCCCTCTTGAGGGGCGGGGCCGCTTCTACTTTAAGGAGTTCACTATGAACATCGTCTTGTTGGGTGCACCCGGTGCCGGCAAGGGCACTCAGTCTGCAAAGCTCGTCGAGGCCTTTGGTTTCAAGCATGTCTCTACCGGTGACTTGCTTCGCGCAGCTGTCAAAGAGGGCACTGATCTGGGTGTTAAAGCCAAGGGTTATATGGATGCCGGAGAGCTCGTCCCCGATGAGGTCGTCATCGGCTTGGTCGAAGAGCTCCTGAAGGCAGATCCTTCTGCTTCCTACCTGCTCGACGGCTTTCCCCGCACTTCTGCCCAGGCTGTTTCTTTGGACAGCGTCTTTGCGCAGCTGGGCACCAAGCTCGACTATGCCGTTGCCATCAACGTTGACAACGAGGTTGTTGTAAACCGCATCTCCAAGCGCCGCCTGTGCAAGGGCTGCAGCTTTATCGGCACTATCGATAACGGTGAGAAATGCCCCGAGTGCGGTGCAGAGCTCTACCAACGTGCCGATGATAACGCAGGCTCCGTGCGCACGCGCCTTGAGGCTTACGACAAGTCCACTGCCCCTCTCATCGACTACTACCGTGGCAACGGAATCCTCACCACTGTCGAAGGCGACCAAGATCCGGCTGATGTCTTTGCTGCCATCAAGGAAGCCGTGCAACTCTAATGGCTCGCCACACAGAAAAGCCCGTCCTCAAGTCCAAGGCAGAGATCGAGGCCTTTAGGGAGGCAGACCGTCTCTCTGCTAAGGTCTTGCGCTTGGCCGGAGAGATCATCCGCCCGGGTATCTCAACTTGGGAGATCGACGAGTACATAGAGACTATGATTCGTCTTGATGGTGGCAAGCCGTCTTTCAAGGGGCTGTACGGATTTCCAGGATCGGCATGCATCTCCCTTAACGACATGGTCGTTCACGGCATCCCCAGCAAAAACGTCATCCTCAAAGACGGCGATATCGTCTCTATCGATACCGGAGCTACTGTTGACGGATGGGTGGGGGATAACGCTGCCACCTTTGCGGTGGGCAACATCTCCGATCTTGATCGCGAGCTGCTCGAGGTAACCGAGGCCTGCATGTGGGCTGGCATCGAGCAAGCCGTGCCGGGCAACACCTTGGGAGACATCGGCCATGCAATCCAGTCTTTGGCTGCAGCTCACGGCTTTGACGTGTTGCGCGAATACGTTGGACACGGTGTGGGTCGTGTCATGCACGAGCCTCCCAACGTCCCCAACTACGGACGTCCTGGCAAGGGTCTCAAGCTCGTCGAGGGCATGACCTTGGCAATCGAGCCCATGGTTACGATCGGCTCATGCAAGGTTCATACCATCGAGGACAACTGGGGCGTCGTCACCAACGACGGTTCCAATGCCGCTCACTTTGAGAAGTCCATCGCCATCACGGCTGACGGGCCGCTCATCCTCACAAACGAATAAGTTTAAAATTTATCTTGCATAAGGCAGTCGGTTTGCAGTAATATAACCGACTGCCTATGTGTGTCTAAATGAGAGAAGGATAAATCAGTGGCAAAAGAAGATGCAATTGAACTTGAGGGTACGGTTGTAGAGCCGCTTCCCAATGCAATGTTCAAGGTCGAGCTGGAAAACGGCCATCAGGTCTTGGCTCATATCTCCGGCAAGATGCGCATGCACTACATCAAGATCCTTCCCGGTGACAAAGTCACTATCGAGCTGTCTCCCTACGACCTCGATCGCGGCAGGATCACCTATCGCTACAAGTAGTTGTAGCTCTCATTGTTTCTAGGCACGGCATCACCAAGTGAGAAAACAACCGCCTGCGGCTGCGGCGTGTAAATAGATTTGAAGTGTTAAGCACTCATCGAAAGGTATGTGAATTATGAAGGTACGTCCTTCGGTAAAACGAATGTGCGATAAGTGCAAGGTCATCCGACGTCATGGCAAGGTTTACGTGATCTGCGAGAACCCTCGTCATAAGCAGCGTCAGGGTTAAAGGAAGGGAACGACATTGGCTCGTATTCTTGGTGTCGACCTTCCGCGCGAGAAGCGCGTGGAAATTGGTCTGACTTACATTTATGGCATCGGCTTGACCAGCGCTAAGAAGATCTGCGCTGAGACTGGCGTCAACCCGGACACCCGTGTCCGCGACCTCACAGAGGAAGAGACCATCAAGCTGCGTGACTACATCGACTCCAACTTCACCGTTGAAGGCGACCTGCGCCGCGAGACCTCCCAGAACATCAAGCGTCTGATGGAGATCGGCTGCTACCGTGGCCTGCGTCACCGCAAGGGTCTGCCCGTCCGCGGCCAGCGCACCCACACCAACGCCCGTACCCGCAAGGGTCCGCGCAAGCAAATCGGCGCAAAGAAGAAGGCCTAGGTGAGGTAGAGAAATGGCAAAGAAGAAGGTTCAAAACACTCGCGTCCGCCGCGCGGATCGCAAGAACGTCACCGTTGGACAGGCTCACATCAAGAGCACGTTCAACAACACCATCGTTAGCATCACCGACACCCGTGGCAACGTCATCTCCTGGCAGTCCGCTGGTACCGTCGGTTTCAAGGGCTCCCGCAAGTCCACTCCGTTTGCCGCTCAGATGGCCGCCGAGCAGGCCGCCAAGATGGCTATGGAGCATGGCATGAAGAAGGTTGCCGTCTTCGTCAAGGGTCCCGGCTCCGGCCGTGAGACCGCGGTCCGCTCCCTGCAGGCAGCTGGCCTCGAAGTCGCAAGCATCCAGGACTGCACCCCCATCCCGCACAACGGCTGCCGCCCCTGCAAGCGCCGTCGCTGCTAACTGAAAGGATCGATACACATGGCAATTGACAGAACTCCGGTTCTTAAGCGCTGCCGCCAGCTGGGTCTTGATCCCGTTGTGCTTGGCTACAGCAGCAACAAGACCTCCAAGCGCGAGCCCAAACGCCGCCGCAAAGAGTCCGAGTATGGCATTCAGCTCCGTGAGAAGCAGAAGGTCAAGTTCATCTACGGCGTGCTGGAGAAGCAGTTCCGCGGCTACTACAAGAAGGCCAAGGCTATGCCCGGCATCACCGGTGAGAACCTGATGCGCATCCTCGAGTCCCGTCTGGACAGCGTCGTCTTCCGCCTTGGCTTTGCCAAGACCCGCAAAGAGGCTCGTCAGATCGTGACCCACGGCCACATCCAGGTCAACGGCAAGCGCGTTGACATCCCGTCTTACCGCGTCAAGGCCGGCGACCTCGTCTCCGTGGCTCCCAAGGCCAAGGACCTGCTGGTCATCAAGAGCGCTCTCATCTCCAACGAGGGCGTCGAGGTTCCCAGCTGGCTCGAGGTCGACATCGAGAAGCTGCAGGGCTCCGTTTTGGCTCTGCCTACTCGCGATCAGATCGATCTCGACATCCAGGAGCAGCTCATCGTCGAGCTCTACTCCAAGTAAGCAAGTCCTGTTCTAACCGTTCAAGTCTCAAGGAGGCTTAAAAAATGACCGAGTTCATGAGGCCCAAGGTCACCGTCGAGGAGATTGACGATAACACTGCGCGCTTTGTCATGGAGCCGCTTGAGCGTGGCTATGGCTACACTCTGGGCAACAGCATGCGCCGTGTTCTGCTGTCCTCCCTTGACGGCGCGGCAGTCACCGCGATCAAGATCGAGGGCGTTCAACATGAGTTCACCTCCGCGCCTGGTGTCGTCGAAGACGTGACTGACATCGTCTTGAACATCAAGGGACTTGTCTTCTCTGCTCTGGGCACTGGTGAGGAGGCAACCGCCACCCTCACCGCCGAGGGCCCCTGCACTGTGACTGGCGCTGATCTGGAGGTTCCGGCCGAGTTCCAGCTCGTCAACCCCGATCATGTCATCGCCACTCTCGCCGAGGACGCAAAGCTCGAGATGAGCCTGCGCATCGGCGTTGGTCGCGGCTATGTCTCTGCAGAGCGCAACAAGCGCACCGAGGACCCCATCGGCATCATCCATGTCGATTCCCTGTTCTCGCCCGTGCGCCGTTGCACCATGGATGTCACCGACACCCGTGTCGCTCAGCGCACTGACTACGACAAGCTGATCTTGGAGGTGGAGACCAACGGCTCCATCGACCCGACATCCGCTGTCTGCCAGTCTGCAAATATCGTCAACCAGCACATGAGCGCTTTCCTCTCTTTGGACGAGAGCGCCGAGGAGTCCGAGGTTGCAAGCATCTTTGCTCCCGAGGGTCCCAGCAAGAACACCGAGCTTGAGAAGCAGATCGAGGATCTGGACCTTTCCGTCCGTTCTTACAACTGCCTCAAGCGCGCTGGTATCCACTCTGTGCGTCAGCTGGTTGAGTATTCCGAGAATGATCTGCTCAATATCCGCAACTTCGGTGCCAAATCGATTGAAGAGGTCAAAGACAAGCTTCAGTCGATGGACCTGAGCCTTAAGATGTAAGTAGGAGAAGCAATGAGGCATTACAAGAAGGGCCGCAAGCTTGGCACTGATGCCAGCCACACCAAGGCCATTAAGAAGAACCTTTTGGTGAATCTTTTCACCAATGATCGTATCAAGACCATCGAGCAGCGCGCTAAGGAAGTCCGTGGCGACGTTGATCGTGTCATCACCTGGGCAAAGAAGGGCGACCTTCATTCCCGCCGTCTCGCCATCGCCAAGGTTGGCGACAAGGAACTCGTCCGCGAGCTCTTTGAGAAGGCAGCTCAGGGCATGTGGCAGGACCGCCCCGGCGGATACACCCGCATCATGAAGCTGGGTCCCCGCAAGGGCGACAACGCCCCCATGGTCATCCTCGAGCTCGTCACCGAGCCCTGCACCCCCAAGGTCAAGTCTGAGGCCCCCAAGGCCGAGGCTAAGGCCGAGGAGCCCAAGGCAGAGGCCGTTGAGGCTGCAGAGGAGACCGCAGAGGAAGAGGCAACTCAGGAGTAAGCTCCTGTGCTTGTTCAAGCGCTGCTGTCTTTGAGGTGAACCGCATGCTGGCATTTGGCTCTTATTCGCCTTCTGTTAGCGTTGTTCATCAAATGAATGCACAGGTCAAGGTTATCTTGGCCTGTGCTTTTTCTTTTTGCGCTGTTGCCGCTAGCTCTTGGCTTGCTTTGGGAGTCTTGTGGACAGCTGTCGTGGCGGGCTTTATCGCATCAAAGTTGCATTTGAGAGACATGACGGCAGGTATCGCTCCGGTAGCCGTGCTCTTGCTCTTTACCGTAGCCGCTCATGCGCTTTCTTATGCAGGCGTAGGCGGCATAGTTGCGCACCAGCAGGCAGCTATAGGAAGCTTAGGCCTAGTGGGAGCCGTGGAGCTGCCTTGGGGCTTGCAGCTTAGCGCGGATGGATTTGCACAGGGATGCTTTTTTGCACTGCGCATCGCTTTAGCGCTAAGTGTCTGCGCTCTTCTTACAGCCACCACGTCGCAAACAGCTGTAGTGCAGGCTATGCAAGGTTTTCTGCGTCCTGGCAGGGTGCTGCACATCCCGATAGATGACATTTGCATGATCGTCTCTATGGCGCTGCGCTTTGTCCCTACCGTCACAAACGAGCTTTATGCCATCAAGCGCGCGCGGCAAGCAAGGGGCGCACGCTTTGAGGACGCCGGCTTGGGTAGCGCCGTTAAAGCTTGGGCACAAACGATAACGCCGCTGTTTGTATCGCTATTTAGGCGCGCGGACATCCTTGCGCGTGCTATGGAGGCACGTTGCTATGGCGCATCCTCGCGCACTTCTATGAACGCGGCGACAATGCGTCTAGCCGATGTTTGCGTTGCCGCGCTAGGCGTTGCTGCTATGGTCTGCATCGTGGTCTTGCTATAGTTGTCATTCAGCTTGCAACTGCAACTCCGATTGCAGTTGCTCTATACGCCTCTTTCTTGCTTGTTTTGGCTGCAACCATCCCGGCTCGTATGTTTCACGCTAAGGAGAGATTTATCGTGTCCAACATGTCCGCTGTGTCTAACGTGGCTGCCGTATCTGTCGACTCTGTTGCGCCTGATGCGATGGTTGAGCCCGTTAGCCTTAATACAAGACTCGTCATCGGCCTGTCGTATGACGGAACGGGTTTCTGCGGCTTTGCCAAGCAAAAAGACGAGGGTGTCCGCACTGTGCAGGACTGCTTGGAACATGCGCTGAGTATTGTGTTTCGCGCTCAGGTGCCCACAGTATGCGCAGGCAGGACGGATACCGGTGTGCATGCTTTGGATCAGTACGTGAGCTGTGACGTGCCTACCGCTGCCTTGGCTGGCAAGACGAGCTATACCATCACCAAGTCGCTCAACGCCTTAACCGATGATGACATCAGCATCCATTTGGTGGCAAAAGCTACAAGTTCAGACTTCTCTGCGCGCTTTGATGTCGATTGGCGTGAGTATCGCTATCGCATCGTCTGCGGGTGCGTGCCACCGCTGTTTATGCGTTCGTTTGCCTGGTGGGTCAAGGGCGCGTTGGATGTAGAAGCTATGCGGCACGCGGCGCAGCACTTGGTGGGAGAGCATGATTTCAAGTCATTTTGCAAAGCAGAAAGCGCTATCGGCAAAAACACGGTGCGCGAGGTAAAGAGCATCGAGCTTTACGAGGAGGTGCAGATGGGGGAGCGCTGCCTTGTGATTAAGGTTGTGGGCAACGCGTTTTTGCATTCTATGATCCGCACGATCGTAGGTACGCTCGTAGAGGTTGGAAGCGGCAGGCGCAAACCTGAATGGGTGGCTCAAGTGCTTGCTGCCCGTGACCGCAGCGCCGCCGGCAAAAACGCTCCCGCTTGCGGGTTGGTGTTTCACAAGGTCACCTATCCTGCCGGGTCTTGGGAGGAGTTCTAGCTGCTGCCTGCCTGCGTGCGTGCGTGCGTTGTTGCGGCCTTTTGGTTACTCGCCAGCTTTATGCGCGTACGTCGTCTTTTTGGTAGTACACCGCCTTTGTATGCATCTGGGATCAGCCTGGTTTTAATCACGCCTGCGCCTACGTCGCTGCACATGTACGCAGAGATTACAGCTCGGCATCTGCAACTGCCTCTACCCTGACGCAGGGCATGCTGGCGAGTACACTTGGGGGATAGTAATCGCTCCCGCATGCTTGCGGGCTTTTGAAAGGATTGTCATGGCGGTCGTCGATACCATCAAGCAGATTCTCGAAAACAATCTCTCCATCGATCCGAGCACGGTCACCGAGGAGTCCACGCTGGAATCCCTCAACATCGACTCTTTGGACATGGTCGAGCTCATCTGCGAGCTCGAGGACGCGGAGGGCATCGATTTTGGCGAGCCCGAGGGTCTCACTACTGTGGGTGACATCGTCAAGCATGTCGAGAGCCTGCTGTAGGTTTATCTGCCTGATGGCTCTGCTGCAAATCACGAATAAGGAGAAGTTGAGCACAGATGGCTAAGATCGCTTTTTTGTGCCCGGGCTATGGGTCGCAGGCAAGCGGCATGGGCGCGGATTTTGTCGGTCGCTTTTCTTGGGCGGCAGATTACTTTGAAGAAGCCAAGGCCGTGACGGGTCTGGATATCTTTGATCTTTGCATGAATCAGACGCAAGAGGAGCTTGACCAAACGCAAAACGGTCAGCCTTGCATTGTGGTCGCATCGGTTGCCGTGGCGCGTGCCTTGCTTGAGCGCGGTGTCGAGCCTGATTGCGTTGCGGGTCTATTTGAGGGCGAGTACGCAGCCCATATCATCGCCAAGACGGCAGATGAGAGCTCTGCTTTGGAGCTTGTTGCGCGCCGTGGCGCCCTGATGGCGATGGCTGCGCATCTAAACAAGGGGCAGTTTGCCGTGTTGGAAGGCTGCAATGCCGCCAAGGCTGCCGAGCTTTGCAGCAGCGTACATGCCCAAAGCGGACAGATCATTGCCGTTTCTGCCTATCTGGACCCAGAGACCACGGCGGTTTCCGGGCAACAAGACGCGGTCAAGAGCGTTTGCGAGCTGTGGGGGCAATCGGGTGGTGCAGCATATGCCTTGCCCGGCAACGTTGCTGCTAACTGCATGCTCATGAAGTCGGCGCGTAGCGGCATGGCTATGGCGCTCAAAAACACGCTGTTTGGTCCCGGCGAGATTCCGGTCTACAACAACATCGACGCCAAGACCTTTGAGTGCGCGCAGTCCCCTGTGATTTTGGGAGACCAGATCACCGAGCCGGTTATGTGGCGGCAGACGATAGAGGCTATGCTCGAAGCCGGTGTGGACACCTTTATCCAATGCGGGCCGGGCACTATGGCTCTAGAGAGCGCTCGTCGTACGGCTTGTGCCAAGGGCGCAAAGGCGAGTTTTGTCAAAGTGGCAAGCGCGCAAGATGTTGCGAGCTTCAAGTTGTAGAGCCGGGCACTCAAAGCGCCAAGAAGCAAATACGGGCGCTGCAGCCGTCTGGCTATAGGATTAACGAGGTTGATTGATGGGTAAATTTCAAGCATGGTGCGCCAATTTCATGCGCGGTCGCTACGGCTACGACGAGCTCACGCGAGCTGTGTTTACTGTTGTCATCGTCGTGCTTGTTGTTTCTGTTGTGTGCAATTTGATAGGACACATCGGCGGTGCGCTCTTCTATGTAGTGAGCCGTATCGCTAATTTGGTGGCGACGGTGCTCATTCTCTACTCATGCTTTAGATGCTTTTCTAAAAACCATGCGGCGCGCAGGGCAGAAAACGACCGCTATATGGCAAGGCGTGCCAACGTAGAGCAAAAACGCGGCAGGAAGGCTGCGGGTTCTGGTAGCTCCAAGGCATCTGCTAGCGGCATCTTTGACGCTTTCAAGAAGCGCGGCGGCAACAATGCTTCTGCCAGCACGCGAGACGAGGTCAACTACAAGTACCTCACATGCCCGCATTGCCAGCAGGAGATGCGCGTGCCGCGCGGCAAAGGCAAGATTGCCGTAAAATGCCCCAAGTGCAAAGAGAGTACGATTACAGAGAGTTAGAGCCTTGATCAAGGCCGAGGGATATGGGATGAACGATTACGGCAAAGTCGAGAGAGAACATGAGGAGTACGGCGTAGGCCCGGGGGAGAACCTTAAGGTCTTTGAGAAGACCTGGGGCCACAGGCTGCTCATGGGTTTGTCTGTTTGCATGTTTGTTGCGGGACTGGTTTTGGCCATCTACTGCGGCGTGCGCCTGCATAGCATTCAAGAGGTGCTGACTCAAAACATCGCCTACTCGTATGCCTACGCTTTTTATCTTGCCGGACTTGTTATAGGAGTGGCTATCATTCCGCCTTCTATCTTGGGCGTCTTTGTGGCTACGCATCCAAAGGCGGCGTTGGCTGCCATCGTCGCGGCAGTGCTTGCGTTGGTTATCATCATTGTCTTTGTGGTGTACTCCGCTTCTATTGGCGGGCAGGCATTTAGCATTGCGCTTTATGCCGTTCTTTTTGCGATTGTGCCCGTTGCTTATTTGATTTGCTCGCTCAAGATCAAACGCAGCTAGGTAAGCTGCAAGAGACGCGTGCACGCAGGTGCGCGTAGGTTGCAATGTATTGCAAGGCGTAGAAAATCCGCAGGTTCACGTAGGGGCGAGCATTGCTCGCCCCTACGTAGGTTTCGATGCGTTGCGAGAGACGGATGGCTGCACATGGCTACGGGTCCGTCGCGTAGGTTTCGATGCGCCGCAAGGGGCTGATTGGGCGCAGGTGCACGTAGGGGCGAGCATTGCTCGCCCGCGTGGGTTTCGATACCTTGCGAGAGACGGATGGCTGCAGGTGCGAGTCGCTACTGATCCAATAACGCTTGCAATTTGGGGGCAAGCGTCTTGATGGGCAAACCCACGACGTTGTCAAAATCCCCATCGATGCTGTCTACGAGCTTGCCGCCTAGGCCTTGGATGCCATAGGCGCCGGCTTTGTCTAAGGGCTCGCCGCTAGCGACGTACTCCTGTATCTCGCTGTCGCTTAATTCTTTGAATTTGACGTTGGTGCTCTGGGCAAAGGTCTGGGCATCTTTATTGCAGATGATGCACACACCGGTGATGACCTGGTGCGTATTGCCGGATAGCTCGCGCAGCATGCGGCAGGCATCGCTTGCATCTGCGGGCTTGCCGTAGATAATGCCGTCGAAGGTGACGATGGTGTCTGCTCCGATAACGATAAGGTCTTCTAGATCTTGCGCTGGCAGAGCGCTTGCCACGGCTTGAGCTTTGAGCTTGGCAAGGGATTGCGCTATCTCTTGCGGTGGCAGGCTGGGGTCGTAGTTTTCTTCTGCTTGGCTTGTGATGACGGTAAACTCAAAACCTTCGCGGGTCATGAGCTCGCGCCTGCGTGGGGATCCGCTTGCCAAGATGATCTTCTTGCTCATAGTTTGCCTTTCTTGATGATTTGCTGCGCCGATTTTACAAGAAGGCGTGCATGATAGGTGAGGCGCAAGACGGTCCATGACAGGCATAGGTTAGTGCGCAAGTGGGAAGATTATTGCCCTGTGTAATCCTGTTTGTAAAAAGTTCGTGCATTTGAGTGACGTGCTCCCCGCTAGAGCGCTACTATGGCAATCGTCTGAGGCGGGAGTCTAACGTCACAGGTATCTCATAACCTGCCAAAAGGCGATAGCTCTCGCTGCCGCGCAAGCGGCGTTGTGTTTTGGATTGGGCCTTTGTGCAACCGGCCTGCCCGTGCGCGCAAGGGACTGGGGCTTTTAAAGAAGGGACACGATTATGAGCAAGAAAAGCACTCAGATAAGCAAGAAAGTCTTGGCAAGCGCCTTGAGCGCAGCGATGGTCGTTGCCTTTGCGCCGGCTGTCGCGTTGGCCGATGGCACCGGTGATGACGTTTCGGGGGGGGCAGATGCGTACGCTCCCATGCAGGTGGCTGAGACTACAGTAGCGACTATCGACAATGCTGAGTACGGTACTTTGGAAGCTGCTGTTAGCGCAGCTAAAAGTGGTGATGTAATTACCTTGTGCGTTGCTAATTCTATTAGCAACGTTGAAATTTCTGCTGGAAAAAAGATCACGCTTGACCTTGCAGGCGAGAAACTAACCGTGGCAAAAGACGGCGGTATCGTTGTAAAGGGCGAGCTGACGATAAAAGACTCTGGCGCCGACGGGCAAGTTTATTGCAATGATACGCCAGTTTACGTCGAAGGCTCTGGCGCCGTTTTCACCCTTGAGTCAGGGAAGCTCCAGAGTAAAGATGACTACTGCGTCTATTGCAAAGACGGTGGAAAAGCTGTGGTGAATGGCGGAGAGCTTACGTCTTTATACGCCGTTCTTTCAGGTAATAACACTACCGGTGATATGAACTTTGAGATCAACGGAGGGACGTTGACCGCAGGGATGGGTCCTGCCATTTATATGTCGGGGCAAGTCAGCCTTAAAATCACGGGAGGTACACTTAATGGCGGTGTCTCGCTGCGAATGGGGCAGGTAAATATCTCTGGCGGCACCATCAATGCTATGGCTGACGAGAATAGTATTGACATGCCAACTAATAGCATCGGTGGTAAACCCGCGTATGCGTATGCTGGCAACGTTTGGTTCCCCGATGCGCTCTACGTAATCGGAGGAACTTATACCAGCGATAATGTTCAGTACGGCAATTCGCTTAACTTGGATATTACTGGTGGTACTTTTAATTGCGGTAATAGCTTGGGCAGCGCCGTGGCCGTTTACGACCTTGGCAAGGTCGAACAGCAAGCTAACGTTTCTGTTTCTGGCGATGCTGTGTTTAAGACTTCGTCCACCAGCAGAAGTGCCTATCAGGTGCTAGGTTTCAAAGATATCGGTGTTGAAACTCCTGCGTCTGGGTATAACGTTTATACAGGTATGGTCAATTCTGCTATCAATGCCGGTGCGTTTTCTTCTGACCCCGATGCCTCTTATAAGGCTGCGGGCACTGTGACTCATCAAGGCGGCGGGCTGTATCATGTCCATGCTGCAAACGAGGGCGTGACCTCTAGCTCTGGCAGCGCTGCTACTTGCACTGCCGCCGGCTACACGGGCAGCACCTACTGCAGCATCGACGGTCATGTCTACTCCAGCAGCTCTACCATCCCCGCGCTCGGCCACGAGTACACCTGGGTCACCACGA
>CAVAPV010000005.1:0-58306 GCA_963590525.1 Agathobacter rectalis | reverse complement strand
GCCTACCTGGCAGGCGTTGCCGACAAGGACGGCAACGTCAAGAAGGCCAACGAGACCCAGGTCGCAGCCGCCAAGGCCGCCGTCGACCAGGTGATCGCCGACGTCGACGTCCTGACCGGCTCCGACAAGAAGGTCAAGACCGCGGGCAAGTACCAGTTCTCCGACGACACCGCGGCCAAGCAGCAGCAGGGCGCCAAGTTCGAGGACGAGTTCACCTCTACTGAAGCCTCCGTCCTCGTCGCGGCCATCACCAAGGCCACGACCGACCTGGCCGCCAGCGCCACCAAGTACGCCAAGGCCGACGTGGACGCAGCCGCTGCCGTGACCGCGCAGCTCGAGGCCGCCAAGGACGCAACCGCCGCCAAGGCAGCCATCGAGGCGTACCAGGCCCTGACCGACACCCAGAAGGCTCTCGTCTCCGCCGACGCCCTCAAGGCAGCCCACGCCATCGTCGACGCCCAGACCGTGATCGACGAGCAGGACCAGGCAGCCGTCAAGTACTGCAACTCCACCAAGACCAAGACGATCAAGCTCGCCAAGAAGGCCAAGAAGACCGCCAAGAAGTTCTCCGTCAAGTGGAACTCCAAGGTCTCCGAGTCCGGCAACAAGGTGACCTACGCCAAGAAGTCCGGCTCCGCCAAGGTGACCGTGTCCGCCAACGGCAAGGCGACCCTCAAGAAGGGCGTCAAGAAGGGCACCTACAAGGCCAAGATCAAGGTTTCCTGCGGCAACGCAACCCGCACCGTCACCGCCAAGTTCATCGTCAAGTAAGCTTTTCGCCTGCAAAGATGGTGGTTGCTGATAGCTATGTAGCTTGAGGCGTTCGGGGCCTCGTCCGTTCCTTTGGACGAGGCCCCGATGATTTCGAACGGAGAAACCTGATGAAGCTGCCAAAGAAGCTGTTCGATTTTGCATTTGTCCCATTTGACTCTTACGAAGACCTTGCTGATCTCGCAATGGAAAGTGAATACTGGGGTGATGATCGCTGCATTTTGAAATCCTATCTTGAAAACCTCTATAAAAGGATTGCGCAGGTTTACAATGCGAGCGCTGACACTTCCTCTGTTGACGTTATTTCCATCAGCGACAATCATGCGTGCTTCGATACAGGGCTATATACGGATCATTATGAGAGGGTGTTTGCTCTCTTTGAGCTTAATCGAATTCCCGACAAGCAAAAATGGCATATAAAGGGTTTCTACAGGGAGAACGATCTTGTTCTTGACTCAATTGGCGATCTTCCTCAACGCGTGATTTTCTATGATGATCCAGCTGATCTGGTTTTTGATTCTCGTCTAGAAATCAAGGTTAACTTTGAGCATATCCTCGGTGATGAGGAAAACGTCAGCCGTTTCCCTGACGGTTTGCAAGGAGATGACAAGAGAAACGATCGCTACCGCATTCTGAAGGGCGCGGTTGATGAAGCCAGGAAGCGCGTGGCGGCAAACTATATGCTCGCGGTTCCTCAGTTTTTTACAGACAGGAATAGCGAGACAGGAAAGATGCAACTCCTTTTGCCGCTGTGCTTGGTGGGTGACAAACCGGGACTTGCCTTGGCAATCGAGCGCGACGATGACTGTTACAAAGCCCGCACGTGCCTGTCCCTAGACATGGCTTACAACAACGCGAGACTTATTAATAAGCCCGAGGCCCAGTGGCTTGTGCAGGGAGTATGACGGGTATCTTGGAATGAAGTGATGAGGGGCGTTAACTCTTTCTGTATGCGGGTGAGCATGTCTTGTTGCTCTCCCGCATATTCTCTTTCTAATAATTTAGCCCAAAGGCCCATAGGGGGACGACGCCGGGAGAGCCGTATTCGATGTTGTCTTTGACTACGTAGCCGTTTTCAACGTCGCTCAATTGCGAGCGTCCCTTGCTTTTCCCGCCCACCTCGAACGTGTAGTCCCCGATAGAGAAATCCGATACCGCAGATGCGGTTACGCTGTTTTTCACGCGCATCTGGTTGAGGAAGAAGGTCTCGCGTATCGTCCCGACGTCTTCTGCCCCTTCGCTCAGGTTGAAAATGATATTCGTGTTGTCGAGGTATATCTTCTCTGCCTTTCCCAGCCCTCCGATCCCATGCGCTCCTGTTCTGAGCTGTGCGATCATCCCCGCTTTCTCCATGAACATGAGGTATTCGTCGACATTGTTCCTGCTGGCTCCTATCTGACTCGCAAGCTGCGTCATGTTCGGTTTGAAGGGGACAAGCGTGCTCACTACCGCCATCAACTTCTTGAGTTTTCGCCCCGTCGCAGGGCTCATGTTGGCGTAGAGGGGGATATCGACCTCGAGTGTTCTCGATATCACCTGGTTGAGCTCTATGTCAAAATCTGCGTCGACTCCAAACGGGTAATAGCCGCATCGCAGGTAATCGCTAAAAAGCGGTAGGGGATGCTCAACTCCCGGCACGTGGGCTTTGTTTTGGGTGATCTCTTCAAGGGAGAAGGGTTTGGAGTCAATCCCGTGCCGTATGGCAAGGTATTCCCTAAAGGAGAGGCCCTGCATTTCGTAGCGCGGGGCGCGACGGCTCAAGTCTGCCTCGCCTTTCTCTATGTCGAGTACAGAAGAGCCGGTAAAGTAGACATGCAGGTTAGGAAAAGAGTCGTAGATGATCTTCAGCTCTCGCGACCAGCCGCTGTACTTGTGGACCTCATCGATAAAGAGAAATCTGCCGCCTTGTTTGCAGAACGCGTCTGCAAGGTCGATGAGAGTGTTGTTGGCAAAGAACATATTTTCTGCAGAGACATAGAGTGCCTCTTGGGGGGAATGCTCTTCCTTGATTCTCTGCAGGAACAGCGTTGTCTTTCCTACACCGCGCGGCCCCACTAAACCGAGCATATGGTTGTCCCAGTTGATCTCGTCGTATTTATACCGATGAAAGCTAGTGGGAACCGTTGCAAGCTGGCGGTTCATATATTCGTAAAGCCTGTTCATTGGAGCTCCTTACGGCCTAAATCGCACTGCTTGAGTGCAATTTTAATTAAAAATCGCACTGCTTGAGTGCGATTTTCATGAAATTTCGCACTGTTAGAGTGCGATTTGGCAATGGACCTCGTCAGTCCTGCTGCAGTCGTGATGTGAAAGAAGCTTAGTCAGAGGGCATTTACTGCCGGAAAGTCGTCAATAAAAACAGTCATTTGGGCAAATCTGTTGATGAATTTGCGTCCATGGACGCTTTTCCGTCCATGCAAGCGGCTCAGGGACGAGTTTTGTGACTGTCACCTTCTTGCCATGGGGGCTTGGAGAAGAGCAGCGATTCCCAAAAGAGACAAAGCGATGGACACCTTCTTACTGCATCGATGAATACCCGAGGTGCCTATTCTCCAAGTCAACGATACGACTCCCTTTTGCCGATGTGCGACGGCTCGCCGTGCCCGAACACGTACAATGGGCGAGTTGTTTTCTGTATCACCTGCAATGTCTGCATCGCATCGAAAGGCCCGCAAATGGCACGAAAGCAAAAGTTCGACTACTTTGAGGCGTTTGTTAAGATCAGCGACCACGCCGTCGAGTACGCCAGCGAGCTGGTCAAGTTCATGGAGAAAAACGCTCAGATCGTGGCCGAGGGCCGTGAACCGGATATCTCTCATGTCATCCAGCGCTATGAGGAGCTCCACGCGATAGAAGAGGCCTCGGATGTTGTGCGGCACGGTATCGTCGATGCGCTTTCCACGGAGTTTCTGGCGCCTATCGAGCGCGAGGACATCATGGTCATGTCCGAGGAGCTCGACGATCTGGTCGACGACCTCGACGAGGTCTTGCAACGCATGTACATGTTTGACGTCCATGCCATCAACCCCGACGTCATCCAGATGATGAAGATGGCCCATCGCGCCACCTGCGCGGTTAACGAACTGTGCGTGCAGTTCCACAACTTCAAGAAGCTCGGTGCGGTCAAGCCCTACATCATCAAGGTCAACGACGTCGAGCGCGAGGCAGACCAGCTCTATATCCGCGCCGTCCATGACATCTACGCCAACGCCAAGGCTGTTGGCATGACGAGCATCGATGCATTGGGCCAAGCGCAGATGATCAACACGCTAGAGGATGTCTGCGACATGTGCGAAGACATCGCCACGACGGTTGCCACTGTGGTGATGAAGAACTCCTAGAGGCTCAATTGACATAACGGCTGCCAAAGAGGGGCGGGGCTCGGCATATTGCCGATGTCTCGCCTTTTTTGCGCTTATGGCGATGGTTCGCGGCGCGCTCGAGGCGAGCAGAGGGCAACATTGCTGCCGCATTGGTCAAAACTCCTGGGCCTTGAGCGTTTAATGCCCCTTTAATATGCGGTATTGTTCTAGGTTAATACGCTGCATGGGAGCAGCAAGGGGACAAACCGCTACAAGGGAGACGATCTTGATGAATAGCGTTTCTTTGACAAGCCGCCGCACTGCTGCAGTGGCAGTTGCCTGCGCTTTTGCTACTGCAGGTTTTATGCTGGCTGGCGCTGCAGATGCTCATGCTGCCGGCATCAAGACGAGCGTGGCCAACGGCTCTTCTTATGCCAAGGCTGTGGCTGCGGGCAAAACTGCTGGCAAAGCCAATGCAAACGCAAAGGCCATGACGGGTATCAAGGCCACTCTCTCCGGTGTCAAGGGCACGGTGACCTACAAGCTCTCCAGTGCTACGACATGGGCTAAAAACAAGAACGGAAAGGTTGCCGCACCCGGTGCCGCTGCCCAGACCTTGAGCGTGAGCTTGTCGGGCGCTGCCAAGAAGAAGTTCGATGTGTATTACCGCACCTACACGCCCGGTTACGGTTGGCTTGGTTGGGCTAAAAACGGCGACGCTGCCGGCACCAAGGTCTCAGGCAAGACGATCAGCGCCGTTCAGGTAAAGCTTGTTGCCAAGAACAAGACGATGAGCGGCTACAAGGCAACCAAGAGCGCTGCCTGCATCAACGCAGGCGGCTTTTACAACGGCCTCACGGGCGATGCGGCTACAGACGCAAAAATCGCCGCGCTTACCAAGGGTTGCGATTTGCTCGATGACGCCTTTGACGCCTTCAACAAGATGATGAGCTATTCCGAAACTGACCGTGCGGGGTTGGGTTACAGCTACCCTGCTAAGCGCCTGCTTACAGAGGGTAAAGCCGCTTTTGCCAATGGCAAGGGCGATTGCTACACCTACACTGCCGGCTTTACCTACGTTGCGCGTTTTATGGGCTATGAGGCTGCACCTGTTGCAGGCAAGCTCAAGAACAAGCTCGGCGTCTATAACCCCAACAGCTGGTGTCTGGTTAAAGACAACGGCCGCGAAGAGATCTGGAACCCGCAGCTGCAAGACACTATCGTTGGCGACAAAGACACTCCCTTTGTGAATCAAACCAAGCTCGTGTTTGATGAAAACGGCAAACCTGTCAAGGATGCCAGCGGCAAGTACGTGGAAGAGAAGGACGCGGACGGCAAAGTTAAGGTCTATACCATTCAGATCAGGACCTTTGGCTTTACCAAAGACGAGATAAACGACTACAACAAGACGTATGAGGATCACGTCTTTACCGGCTACGGCTATGCCACCAGCGCTGCAGAGGAGATCTAGCTCCATGTCCAAAAAGACCGTGTACATAAAGCTTGCCAGTGCGGCTTGCTGTGTGGCGCTCGCAGCCGCGATGGGCGGTTGCGCTGCGGTTCAGCAGGCGGTTTACGGTGACAGCAGCCTGAGCAAGGCATCCGTTGTCCTCACCGATGTGATGGGCAAAGACATCGAGTCTGTCTCTGTTAAAGCAGCAAGCGGCGATGGTGGCTACCAGGCCCTCAGCGTCGATCAGGTGATTTGGGCCAACGGAGACGATGCCCAACTCAACCTGCCTTTTGAAGGCAAGGTCGACGTGCTCGTCAACTGCACCGATGGGTCGAGCTTCGAGCTGCATGATATCGATATCCCCTCCTTGGGCAGCAAGGTAGAGCTTGCCTACGACTACGACTTAGATCTGGCCTACCTTGTCTACACCGCTCAGGATGGCTCTGCTGTAAACACGCTTGCAGCCGAGCAAGAGCTCTTGGCTAGTCGCGCCGCCGCAGAGGCAAAGGCCTCTGCCGACCAAAAGGCCGCAGACAAGGTCGCTTCAAAGATCGATGCTATCGGCAAGGTGACGCTTGCCAAAGAGAAGGCCATCGATGCGGCTGCCAAAGCCTATAAGAAGCTAACCAAAGAGCAAAAGGAGCTCGTGGATAACCACAAAGCTCTGGTTAAGGCCCAAGCCAAGCTCAAGAAGCTCAAGAAAGAGAAGAAAGAAGCCCAAGCCAAGGCCGCAGCTGCTGCCGAGGCTGCGGCAGCGCAGCAGAGCAGCTCCTCGAGTTATTCGTCTGGCTCTTCTGGTTCTGGCAGCTCTGGAGGGTCTTCTGCTGGTGGCTCCAGCTCTGGCGGCCATGGCTCTAGCAGCTCTTCGGGCAGCCACAATAGCGGCGGCAGTAGCAGCGGTGGATCTTCAGGTGGCAACTCCGGCGGCAGCAGTAGCGGCGGTAGTAGCTCTGGCGGCGGTAGCGGATCCGATACGCCTGCCTGCGACTCCGACGCATTCTAGGAGCAGATATGAGCGAGTTTCTCGACAAGGTCTTGAGCCAGGCAGCCAAGACCCCTGATGCCGTGCTCTTTGCCAACAGCGCTGGGCAGTCCATAAGCTACGGGGCTATGGCAAGCCAGTCGGCCAGCTTGGCCGTGTGGCTTGACGCCCAGGGGCAATCCGGCCGCCCGGTGTGCATCTACGGCCATAAAGACCCGCTTATGCTCGTGTGCATGTTTGCCATCATGCGCTGTGGCGGCGCTTATGTTCCCCTGGATACGAGTTTTCCGCAGCAGCGTATCGACTCCATAGTCTCGCAGCTCGATGACCCTTACGTTTTGTGCACTGTGGCGCCGCTTGGGCAGCTGAGCGCAGTCGACGGCGTGCGCGAGGTTTTGCCCCAGGAGCTTGCGGCTGCATGTTCTGCTGCCGCCGATCAAAGCAAACTCGAGACGCTTTCCCCTGTGGCGGATGACGATATCCAGTACATCCTCTTTACCAGCGGCTCTACCGGAACCCCCAAGGGCGTGGCTCAGCGCGCTCAAAGCATCGACCTCACGAGCCGTTATTTCTCAAGCCTTTTGCCCCAAGGCGAGGGCTTTGTGTGCTTTAACCGCGCACCGTTCTCCTTTGACTTGAGCCTTTTTGACTTCCTTCTGGCAGCGCCCAACGGCCATACGATGTTTGCCCTGGACGAGCATGCAGAAAAAAGCCTGGCTACGGCCTTTGACGCTTTGTCCAAGGCCGATCTCTCCGTTTGGGTCTCCACGCCGTCGTTTTTGGCGATGTGCCTGGCCGACCCGTCCTTTGGGCCGCAGCTTTTGCCCAAGCTCAAGCTTGCGCTCATGTGCGGCGAGACCTTGCTCAATCACACGGCGGCACAGTTTATCGAGCGCTTTGGCAACGATGTTGCGCTTATTAACCTGTACGGCCCTACAGAGACCTGCGGTGCGGTGACCGATGTGCGTATCACGCCCGAGATGGCGGCAAGTCCTGATCCGCTGCCCGTGGGCACTGCAAGCCCCTACAGCGAGATCCATATCATCGATCGTCAAACGGGCGAGGAGGCCCCTTGCGGCACCGAGGGAGAGATCGTCATCTTGGGCGAGACCTGCGCTGCCGGCTACCATCGCCTGCCAGATAAGACGGCGGTGTGCTTTGGTATGCGGCATGACCATGCGGGGCGCGAGCGCATGTGCTACCTCACCGGGGATGCCGGCTTTATCGATGAAGACGGAATGCTGCAGTACCGCGGCCGCTTTGATCTGCAGCTCAAGGTCAACGGCTATCGCATCGAGCTAGGCGATATAGAGGAGAACCTCGCCGCGTTGCCCCAGGTTGCATCGTGTGCTGTGGTGCCCGTCAACCGCAACGGCTCCAACACGGCGCTAGCCGCGCATGTTGTGTGCGCTAAGGGCACTGTGGGCGACCGCCACCTCACCAAGGCGCTTAAAGAGGCCCTCAAAGAGGTGCTGCCCGCCTACATGGTGCCGCGCACCTTTACCTACCACGACGAGCTTCCCACCAACGTCAACGGCAAGATCGATCGCAAGGCCCTTGCCGCTGCTGGCGCGAGTGCGCGCCGCGCGGATTAGGCGGGCAGGGTCAGATGTCGTTTTACACCGAGCCTGCCTTCTTCATACTCGTGGCCATTGCGTTGGTGCCGGCTGTCATCTCAGGCTGCCTGGGGCGCCGTCCCAAGGTCTACGGTCTGTTGGCAAGCGTCGTCTTCTTGGCGCTGCTGTTTTTTAGAGACCTGCAAGGCGCTGCCTTCTTTGGCGTGTTTTTGGCCGTCTCATGCGCTACCACGGCGTTTACCTTCAAGCTCTTTGAAAAAGACGCTGCTCACAAGGTGACACTGTACAGGGTCGCCCTGCTCGTGGCCTTGCTGCCTTTGATCTGCGCCAAGGTCTCGGCCGTCTTTGACGCCAACCTCTTGGGCTTTATAGGCATCAGCTACCTGTCGTTTAAGACCGTCCAGGTGCTTATAGAGATCCGCGATGGCCTCATCGCCAAACTCAGGCCCTTTGACTTCATCTACTTCCTACTGTTCTTTCCCGTCTTCACAAGCGGCCCCATCATGCGCAGCCGCGATTTTTGCGTTCAGATGGAGCAGCCTTTGGGCGGCAGCGAGTACCGCAGCTTGCTCGCTCGCGGCGCTGCATGGTTTGTGGCGGGCGTGGTCTACAGCTTTGTCTTTGCGATGTTCTTCCAGTGGCTGCAGTGGTTTGCCCCGCAGACCATAGGCACCGCCAGCGTTGGCGCCGCTGTTTCGAGCCAGCTGGTCCAAGCGCTGTGCTACGGCTTGTTCCTCTTCTTTGACTTTGCCGGCTACAGTTTTATGGCCATGGGCATCGGCGCGGCTTTGGGCATCGAGGTGCCCCGCAACTTCAACGCGCCCTTTGCCTCCATCGACATCAAGGATTTTTGGAACCGCTGGCACATCACCTTGTCGTATTGGCTGCGCGACTACGTCTTCATGCGCGTTTCCAAAGCCTGCATCAAGCGCAAGGTCTTCAAAGAGCGCGTCTACACGGCGTGCGCAGGCTACATGTGCAACATGACGCTCATGGGCTTCTGGCATGGCATCACCGTGGATTATGTGGTCTACGGCATCTATCACGGCTTGCTCTTGAGCGGCTGCGAGCTGTTCCAGCGCAAATCAAAGTTCTACAAGAAGCACAAGAAGGAGGCGTGGTTCAAGGTGTGCAGCTGGGCTGTCACCATGGTCGCCGTCTTCTTTGGGTTCGCATTGTTTAGTGGTCAGGTAACACAGGGATTGGCAGGTGCTTTTAATGGATAGCAAGCAAGCAGAAGACAAGATCCTCCAGCTCGTCGAGGACATCTGCGGCGACAGCTGCATTTGGGACGAGCGTGACCTCGATTTGTTCGAGGAGGGGCTGTTTGACTCTATGGCGGCAATCGAGTTTTTGGTGAGCGTAGAAGACGAGTTTGGCGTCGCAATCGCGCCTACCGAGCTTGAGCGCGACGAGATGAACACGCCCAACAAGATCGTCGCCCGTATCATCGAGCGTATGTAGGTTGGTTTGGGGCAGATGCCAGCTAACAAGGGACATATGAGCACCAAAGTGCTTTTGGGCGGCGTCATCGCGGGCGTCTTGGCGTTTGGCTGCGGCGTGGCAGCGCTAGAGCTGGCGCTGCCGTCGCAAGACCGTGTTGCCACCGGGCGCATCTACAACTACGAGTGCTCCGGTGCCAAAAGCTCCAGCGTGGCGTTTAACACCGCGGCAGATGCAGCCGATAGCATCCTGCTCTTTGGATCGAGCGAGCTGTCCACCACCGCGTCGACTATCCCGCAGGTTCCAGCCGCTATCTTGGGCGGTTACGACTACGGGGTCGACGTCAACTTTGTGGGCGAGGCCTTTGACCAAAGCCTGTGGCATGCCATCGCAGCAGGTGCCTACGCACCAACCGTGCAAGACGGCAAGGCTGTTATCATCGTCAGCCCCACTTGGTTCAAAGACGGCGGCATGGATGCAGAGACTTTCAAGCTGAGATTCTCTTACAGCCTTTACCGGGAGTTTTGCAGCAACCCCAACATCAGCAAGGGCTCCAAGTCCTATGTTGCCCGCCGCCTGGCAGAGCTGGGTATCGATGACACGACTATCAACGCCGCAGGCAAGGACACGCCGGTTGACGTGCTCAACGATGCTGCGCTCGCGGCAATAGACGACCTGTCTTGCCGTAAGGACCTGCAAGAGGTCAGAGAAGGCGGCATTTACTATCACGACAAGGTTGCTGCCGATGAGACCCCCAGCTTTGACGAGCTGCGCGATCAGGCCCAGGCAGACGCGCAGACAGCCTCGACCAACGAGTGGGGCATGCTCGACAGCTTCTACAGCAAGAACATCGCGTCAGACAAAGAGCGCCTCAAGGACAAGCAGGCGGGCGAGAGGTTCAAAGACACGCCCGAGTACGACGACTTCACCTTCTTTTGCAAGGTGTGCCGCGAGTGCGGCATCGAGCCGCTTGTGGTGATAAGCCCCGTTCACGGCAGCTTCTACGACTGGGAGGGCATCAGCAAGAGCGATCGTGAGGCCTGCTATGAGCGCATCCGCTCTATCTGCAAAAAGCAGGGCGTGCAATACGCGGACTTTAGCGACAAGGAGTACGAGAAGGGCTTCTTGTTTGACAACGTCCACTTTGGATGGACGGGCTGGATCGATGTCGAGGAGGCGATCGTCTCTTATGCCAACGAGAGATAACAGCAAGCCCAGCCTTAGGGAGCGCGCATCTGCTTGGACGCGCAGGCATGGTTTTGCAACGGGGGTCGGCGTGGCTGTTGTCGTTGCCGCTGCTTTGTCGCTCACGTTGTGGTTTGTCGTCTTTAGCGGGCTTTCTGGCAGCGCGGACTTTGTCTACAGCCAGTTCTAGGCTTTGGGATTTGGCCGTTGGCGATGACGGCGCGCTTGATGCAGGTTTCTCACTCAAGCAGGCGCATCGCAGGGCCGTTTGATAGGGAGAAGTAAACATGGGATTTAAAAAGACTGGCGCGCATGTTGCCATGCGAGGCGCTTTGGTTGCTGCGGTGCTGGCTGTGGTGTGCATTGCACCGGGTGCTGCTATGGCAGATGGGCAGGCGCCCGTGACGCCCACGCCGTCAGAGCAGTTGTCCGGCTGGCAAAAGAACAAGACCTGCTATTACAAAGATGGCGTCAAGGTAACGGGCATCCAAAAGATCGGGCATGCCTACTATTGCTTTAACAGCAAGGGCAAACTCAAACGCAATACCTCCAAGGTAGACGGGCTTACCATCTACAGCAACAGCAAAGGTGTGATGGAGGCCTACAAGAAAGGCAAGACCTTCTACAAGCCAACGGGCGTCAAGATGGCCAAGTACGCGGCCAAGGAGTACCAGACACTTTTGTATGCGCGCAAAGAGCTCAAGGGCATCGTCAAGAAAAGCGACTCTATGAGCACCAAGATGTACAAGTGCATGAAGTGGGTCAACAAGGGCTACTACGAGCAGTACCGCAAGTTCAAGAACAAGGCGGGCTGGACAGCTACCTTTGCCAACGACCACTTTGTCAAGCGCAAGAACGGCTTTAGGATGGGCGACTGCGTCTCGGATCCTTGCGCGTTTGCCTATCTGTGCCTTGCAGCTGGCTACAAAAACGTGGCAGTGGGCGTTGACTCTGCTTACTACGACTCTCACGGGGTGGCGCGCATCAACGGCAAGTACTACGATCCGCTGTTTTGCGAGGCAAAAAGCTGGTCCAAGTACTACGGCTACCATGGCGCTTACCTTCAGGCGGTAGTCAAGCTCAAGGTCCCCAGCTACTCAAACGGCTATACGACCTCTACCTACACGGGCGTCAAACCGGGCGACCTCAACAAGAAGGAAAACGTAAGCAACAAGACCGGTAAAAACGGCTTGATCAAGAGCTCGGGCGCTTTGTACTGGTACAAAAACGGCAAGAAATGCAAGTCCGTCTGGGTTACCAACAAGAAGGCAACCTATTACTTTGGCAGCAACGGCAAGGCCGTGAGCGGATCGGTCAAGGTCAAGAAGAACGGCAAGAAGGCCTATTACGTCTTTGGCAGCAACTGCAAGCTGCTCACGGGGTCTGCGACGCGTATCGTCAAATTAAACGGAGTCGCATACCAGGTAAGCGCCAAGGGCAAGGCCCAAGGCGGATGGACTGGAGAAGGCGCAGATAAGCGCTGCTATCTGGAAAACGGCGCCTTGGCTACGGGGCCATGCTTGGTGTCGGGCAAACTTGCTGTCTTTGATGCCGCAGGTGCCTACAACCAAGACGCGAGCACCCAGGCTCAGGCGCTGCTTGTGCGCGAGGGGCTGGTAGGCAATCTGGTGGAGCTTTTGGGCGCGCCCAAGAAGACCAAAGATGCAGACAGCTGCTTTACGTTGATCAAAACGCGTGAAGACGGTGTTACCGTGCAGATGGAAGGCACCGATCGCACCTACATCTACGATCATCTCAAGCTCAAGACCTTTGTGGCAGATGGCGCAGAGGGCGACGGGCTGGAGTACTTCATGTCTTTGGGCTAGGTTTGCGGCAAACATAAGCAATGCTCGTGCGGGTCAGACGTCAGGTTCTGTGCCCGCACGCGCTTTTATACGGTAACGAATCCAATACGCATGATGCATACGGCGGCAACTGCGCTAAACTGTTCGCTTGACTATGCCGCTAGCAGTGGCGGCGTTAGCCTGCCCAAAGTGCGGGCGTGGCGGAACTGGCAGACGCGCTGGATTTAGGTTCCAGTGGGGCAACCCGTGAAGGTTCGAGTCCTTTCGCCCGCACCAACTCAGTTAACAAGGAACGCGCAGGCGTTCTGAAAAATGGACGCCAAGAAATGGCGCGCGAGAACTACGGAGGATTAGATGGACGTCAAGACCACCATCACCCAAGACGGCAAGACTCAGATCACCGTCACTGTCCCTGCTGCTACCGTCAAAGAGCATGTCAACGCTCATTTCAAGCAGCTCGGCCGTGCCCGCATCCCGGGTTTCCGTCCTGGCAAGGCTCCTCGCGCCATCCTCGAGCGCAACTTTGGCGGTCATGATGCCGTCTTCGCAGAGATCACCACAGATATGATCAACGAGATCGCCCCTGTCGCAGTCGACAGCCAAGACGTTCTCTTTATCGCCAACCCCACTTTTGAGGAGACCGGTAACGTTGTCGACGGCGAGGACTTCACCTTTGTCCTGGCCGGAGAGGTCAAGCCTACCGTCGAGCTCATCAGCTTTGATCCTGTTGAGATCAAGATGCCGGCCGAGGAAGCCACCGACGAAGAGATCGACGCTCAGCTCGAGGCCCTGCGCACTTACTACTACTCCTTCGAGACCGTTGAAGACCGTGCTGTCCAGGCCGAGGACTTTGTCCAGCTCAACATGGCCTGCACCGCAGACGGCAAGGCTGTCCAGGGCCTCAACTCCGAGTCCCGCTTGGTCGAGCTTGGCGCCGGCATCATCCCCGCAGCCATGGAAGAGCAGATCATCGGCATGTCCACCGGCGACAGCAAGTCCTTTGACTTCTCTGTCGAGGGCGACGAGAGCTTTGCCTACCTGGGCGCCGACGCCATCCATGCAGATGTGACCGTCAAAGAGATCCGCATCAAGAACGTCCCCGAGCTTGACGACGAGTTTGCAGCCAAGCTCGGCGCAGACAGCATGGAGGCCCTCAAGACCCAGCTGGTCGAGGCCATCAACAACCAGAAGGCCCAGCAGCTTCCCGCTCTTAAAGAGCAGCGCTGCGTGACAGAGCTCGCCAAGCGCGTTCACGGCGACATCCCCGAGTCCTACGTCACCTTCACCCGTCAAGACATCCTGCGCGAGTTCTACATGAACCTGCAGCAGCAGGGCGTCACGCTGGATCAGTTCTTTGCACAGCAGGGCATCACCGCTGATGAGTTCAACAAGGACCTGGACGAGGAGGCCAAAGAGGTCGCCGCTCAGACCCTGGCTCTGGATGCCATGTTTGCCCATCTCGACCTCGAGATCACCGATGAGGACATCGACAAGGAGTTTGCCGTTGTCGAAAACCCCGCAGAGGTCCGCAAGTCTTGGGAGGAGAAGGGCCGCATGAGCGAGCTGCGCGAGGGTATCCGCCGTCGCAAAGCTACCGAGTGGCTGGTCGAAAACGCCGTCGTCACCGCCGACGAGGGCGACCAGGACGCCGAGTAAGCAAACCTTTTTCGTGGAGTAAGGAGTCCTAGCATGGACAACACCCTGATCCCTTACGTAGTCGAGCAATCGCCCCGTGGCGAGCGCAGCTACGACATCTATTCCAGGCTGCTCAATGACCGCGTCATCTTCTTGGGCGAGCAAGTGACCGATGCCAGCGCTAACGTTGTCATCGCTCAGCTGCTGCACCTTGAGAGCGTGGACCCGGACAAGGACATCAGCCTCTATATCAACAGCCCCGGTGGCTCTGTGAGCGCCGGCTTGGCTATCTATGACACGATCCAGTTCATCAAGCCGGACGTGTCCACCATCTGCATGGGCATGGCTGCCTCTATGGGTTGCGTTTTGCTGGCTGCCGGTGCACCGGGCAAGCGCCTTGTGCTTCCCAACGCCCAGGTCATGATGCATCAGCCCATGGGCGGCACCCCCGATCACTGCAAGGAGAGCGACTTCGAGATCTACTACAGCGAGATCAAGAAGACCCGCGACCGCTTGGAAGGCATCTTGGCCAAGCATACCGGCCAGACGCCCGAGCAGATCCACGCAGACAGCGAGCGCGACCATTGGTTTACTGCAGAGGAGGCCGTGGCCTACGGCCTGGCAGACGAGGTTGTCGTCAACCGCGCAGACGCCAGCACACAGAAGAAGGACTAGCCGATGGCCCCTACTAACGGCACATTTGGCAACAGCCCTCTGCATTGCTCGTTTTGCGGCAAGAGCCAAGAGCAGGTCGACAAGCTTATAGCCGGAGACGGCGTCTATATCTGCAACGAGTGCGTGCAGGTGTGCGCAGACATCATGATCGAGGAGGGCATCTCCATCGAGGGAGAGATCGTCGACGGTCTTCCTGCCGCAACCGGCAAGACCGAAGGCCTCATCACGTTGGACAACCTGCCCACGCCCGCCCAGATGCACGAGCTGATGGATCAGTTTGTCATCGGGCAGGACGCTGCAAAAAAGGCGCTCTCTGTTGCCGTCTACAACCACTACAAGCGCGTGGCTTTGGGTTTGGACGCAGATGACGGCGAGGTCGAGCTCGCAAAGAGCAACGTCCTCATCTTGGGTCCCACCGGCTGCGGCAAGACGCTTTTGGCGCAGACGTTGGCTCGCGTGCTCAACGTGCCCTTTGCCATCGCAGACGCAACGGCTCTGACCGAGGCCGGCTATGTGGGCGAGGACGTTGAGAACATCCTGCTCAAGCTCATCAACGCGGCAGACAACGACGTCGACCGCGCCCAGGTGGGCATCGTCTACATCGACGAGATCGACAAGGTCGCGCGCAAGGCAGAAAACCTCTCCATCACGCGCGATGTCTCTGGCGAGGGCGTCCAGCAGGCGCTGCTCAAGATCGTCGAGGGCACGGTGGCAAGCGTTCCGCCCAACGGCGGTCGCAAGCATCCGCAGCAAGAGCTCATCCAGATCGACACGACCAACATCTTGTTCATCTTGGGTGGTGCCTTTGTGGGCCTGGACGACATCGTCCGCGATCGTATTGGCAAGAAGGGCGTCGGCTTTAACAGCGAGGTCTCCGAGTCCAAGAAGATCGAGAGCGCAAAGCTCTTGGAGCAGGTCTTGCCCGAGGACCTCAACAAGTTTGGCATGATCCCGGAGTTCGTTGGCCGCGTACCGGTTATCTCTAGCGTCAAAGACCTGGACGAAGACGACCTCATGCGCATCTTGACAGAGCCCAAAAACGCTCTGATCAAGCAGTACCGCCGCATGATCGGCTTCGAGGGCGCCGAGCTCGAGGTAACACAGGACGCTCTGCGCGCTATTGCAGCAGAGGCCATCAAGCATGGCACTGGTGCCCGTGGCTTGCGCAGCATCTGCGAGCGCGTGCTGCAAGACACTATGTACACGCTTCCTAGCGAGGAACGCCAGGTGGCCAAGGTAATCATCACGCCAGAGTGCGTGACCAGCAACGCTCCTGCCGTTTTGGAGTATGCAGACTAAAAGCTGCACTTGAGATTGCAAGCAAAGATGCGGGGTCTTGGGTTATCCAAGACCCCGCTTTGTATTTGGGGATGCTGCAACGGTTAAGAGAGCTGCCGCATAGGGAACCGCGCATCGCATCTGTCGTGATGGGTGCCGCAGGTCAGGTGTATAGCTGCTAAGATATCGAGCATACGTTCTCAACCCAGACAAGGGGAGTTATCCATGGCAGAAGAGATGCCTAAGACATACGAGCCCGCGGCCACCGAGGAACGAATCCTCAGCAAGTGGCTTGAGGGCGGCTACTACAAGCGCAGCGAGGGCAAGGGCCTGGGAGACCGCACCGTCGTTATCCCCCCGCCCAACGTCACGGGCATGCTCCACATGGGCCATGCGCTCGATGACACCATCCAAGACACGTTTATCCGCTACAGCCGCATGCGCGGGTACAGCACGCGTTGGATCGTGGGTACCGACCACGCCGGCATCGCTACGCAGACCAAGGTCGACAAAAAGCTCAAGGAGCAGGGCATCGACCGCCGTGTGATCGGACGCGAGAAGTTTCTCGAGGCTTGCCAGGAGTGGAAAGAGGAATACGGCGGAATCATCGTCGAGCAGATCAAGCGCATGGGTTGCTCGGTCGACTTTGACGACGAGAAGTTCACGATGTCTCCGGAGTACGCCAAGGCCGTGCGCAAGGTCTTTGTGGACTGGTACCACGACGACATGATCTACCGCGGCAAGCGCATCGTTAACTGGTGCCCGCACTGCACGACCGCCATCTCTGACGACGAGGCCGAATACAAAGACGAGAAGGGCCATCTGTGGCATCTGCGCTACCCCTTGGTGGAGCCCGTCAACGGTGTTGAGTACATCGTCGTGGCCACCACGCGCCCCGAGACCATGCTGGGCGATACCGGCGTTGCGGTGTCTCCCGACGACCCAGAGAAGGTCGCGTTGGTCGAAGCGGGCGCCAAGGTCATGCTGCCCATCGTCAACCGCGAGATCCCCATCTTTACCGATTGGCACGTAGACGCCGGCTTTGGATCGGGCTTTGTCAAAGTCACCCCTGCTCACGATCCCAACGACTATGCCATGGGTCAATCCCATGACCTGCCTCAGATCAACATCTTTGACGAGCATGCCGTTGTCGTGGACGGCTATGGTGAGTTTAGCGGCCTTAACCGCGATGAATGCCGCGAGGCTGTGGTCAAGTGGTTTGAGGAGCACGATCTCTTGGACCACATCGACGAGCACGAGCACAACGTCATGCACTGCTACCGTTGCGACTCTACGCTGGAGCCTTGGCTGAGCGAGCAGTGGTTTGTGGCTGTCGACAAGCTCAAGGGGCCTGCGCTCGACGTCGTCAAAAACGGTCAGGTCAAGTTCCACCCGGACCGCTGGACCAGCACCTACACCACTTGGATGGAAAACCTCAAGGACTGGTGCATCAGCCGCCAGCTGTGGTGGGGGCATCGCATCCCAGTGTTCCACTGCCCGGATTGCGGTTGGGAAGACGCCCTCATGGAGGATACGGACACCTGCCCCAAATGCGGCTGCAATCACGTTACGCAGGAAGAAGACGTGCTCGACACTTGGTTTAGCAGCCAGCTGTGGACCTTTGCCACGCAGGGCTGGCCTGATAACCCAGAGCAGATGCAAGGCCATCATCCCACCAAGGTGCTCGTCACCGCGCGCGACATCATCGCGCTGTGGGTTGCCCGTATGGTCATGAGCAGCCTGTACTTTACCAAGGAGATCCCCTTTGAGGATGTCTTCATCTACGCCACCATCTTGGCCAAGGACGGCAGCCGCATGTCCAAGTCCAAGGGCAACGGTGTAGACCCCATGGACCTCATCGCCATGTATGGCGCAGACGCCATGCGCTACAACCTGCTCACGCTGGTCACGGGCAACCAGGATGTCAAATTTGACGCCAATATCGACAAGAAGACCAAGAAGCTCGTAGACAGTCCCCGTACAGATGCTGCGCGTGCGTTTGTGACCAAGATCTGGAACGCCAGTCGCTTTGCCTTGATGAACCTCGATGATTTTACGCCGGGCGAGCCCGTGGCAAAGACTGCGGCCGATGCTTGGATGTTCAGCCGTTTGGCAAAGCTGGCGCAGTTCATCACAACGGGTATCGAGGAGTATCGCTTTGGCGAGATCGCCCGCGAGCTCTACAACTTCTTCTGGAACGAGTTCTGCAACTGGTACATCGAGCTTTCCAAGGGCGTGCTCTCTGGCGATGATGCGGCGGCAAAGCTCCAGGCACAGCGCAACCTCGTGTTTGTCTTGGATACCTCTTTGCGCCTGCTGCATCCTGTGATGCCGTTTGTGACCGAGGCTATCTGGGAGCATCTGCCTATCGACAAAGATGCCGAGGCCCTCATGATCGCCGCTTGGCCTGAGCCTAGCGAGCTTGCCAAGTGGATCGATGATGACGCAGAGGCCGCTATCACGGCTGCGACCGACATCATCAGCGCTGTGCGTGCAACGCGCGCCCGCTATGGTTTGAGCCCGCGTCAGGAGCTTGCCGTCAAGCTGCGCTGCTCCGAGAGCGAGGCGTCTCGCATCAAAGAGCAGTCCGAGCTCATCACCTCTATGGGCCGCATCACAGAGCTCGATTTTTGCGATGCCAAGCCCGCCGATAGCTCGGTGACCTTGGCAAACGGCATCGAGGTCTACACCATCCTCACCGGGTTGGTGGACTTTGAGGCAGAAAACGCCAAGCTCCTCAAGGACAAGGCCAAGGCGCAAAAAGAGCTCGACAAGCTGCAAAAGAAGCTCTCCAACGAGAACTTTGTTGCCAAGGCTGCGCCCGAGGCTGTAGAGAAGGCACGCGCTCAGGCTGCAGAGCTCGAGCAGCAGCTCGCATTGATCGAGGCTCAGCTGGCGTAAGCGGGCCTTTGTAGAGAACGGATAGGTAAGGGGGCCGGACGCTTGCTGCGCGTATCCGGCCTCCTTTGGTTTGGAGACGGCTTTGCTTTAGCTGCCATGTGTAAGACGCGGCGGCAGCTAGACGGCAAAAGAGGGGAGACAGCGCTATGACCACGATGTTTTACCAAGGACATGGAAGCTACAGGCTCACAGCAGATGACGGTACGATGATCTACATCGATCCAGCGTTGGGCGAGGGATATGACGTTCCTGCAGATCTCATCATCGTCACGCACGAGCACCCCGACCATACGCTGCGTCTGCCGGATATCGCACGTGCGCAGGGCTGTGTAGAGCTGCATGCTCGCGATTTTGTCGTTGGTGGCGAGCATGAAACCTTGGAGGCCTGCGGCATCAAGATGACCTCGGTTCTTGCCTGCAACAAATATCACGACCCGGCAGAGTGCATGGGTGTTGTGCTGGAGTTTGACGGCCTGCGCTTTTATGCGGCAGGCGACACCTCCACGACAGACGACATGCGCAGCGGTAAGTTGGCTGCAATGGGTTTGGATTACGCGACGTTTCCTGCAGACGGCTTCTACAACATGGACGTGCCCGAGGCTTGCGCATGTGCCAAACTCGTTGCGGCCAAACATAGCATCCCCATGCATCTGGTGCCCGTGCATGACATCAATGACGCAGTGCTCTTTGACGATGAGAAAGCAGCTGCCTTTGACGGCCCCGGCAAGCTGGTGCTGCATCCAGGGGAGAAGATAGAGCTGTAGGTTAACTGCGCTTGTTATGACGGGTGGTTAGCTTCCTGTCTTCAAGGGTTTTGTGCGACTTGCTGTGGCTAGCTGAGAATTATCACGCTTGTTGTGCAGAATGCCCAATAGAATGAGAATCAGACGACACAGATGCTTGCGTTGCCATAAAACGCAAGCATCGTGTTTCTGGCTTGCGAGGTGGTTATGCGGTGTGCAGACGGGAGGGTTGACCATGAGTGGATTGACGCTGAACATCATCGCCCACGAGCTCGAGTGCTTTGGCACGGTGACTTGCGCAGCTGCAGGGGACCTGTCGTTTGAGAGGGTCCGCATGTGCTTGGGCGGTGCTTCTACCTCTGTGCGTGGAACGCTCTTTTTCTGCTCGAGTCTCGATCAATGCGCGCAGGTGAGCGCAGATAACGGGCAGTGCATCCTGGTGCAGCCAGTAGATCTGCAGGTCAAGGGCGATGCAGGCGCAAATCTGCAAACCGGAATCGCTGCGTCCCCAAACCCTGCCGTGCTCTTGCTTCAAACCGCACGCGAGCCCCTCGAGATATTCGATGCGCTGCTGGAGACCTTTGACCGCTACCGCGCCTGGGAGCAGGAGATGGACGCCTGCGCATCGCGTGAAAACGGACTGCAGTCGCTGCTCGACGCAAGCGCGCCTTTCTTGCAAAACAACGTCGCGGTGGTAGACCCGGCGCTCAAGCTGCTTGCCTATACGCGCAACACGCCTTGCGACGACCCTATCACCGTCGAGCTCATAGAGCATGGCTACCACACAGAGGAAAACATCCGCAAATTCAAGCTGCACAAGCGTTTCAAGCCTTGGGCAGAAGAAAGCGGCTTCATCATCAACCGCAGCCGCGAGGTCTGCAAATACACAACCGTCGTATACTCCTTCAAAACGCAACACAGTTTCTCGCTCATCATCGTTATGATGTGCAACGCGTGCGAACCAGTCGACTATCTTTTAGACACGTACAGGATGTTTGCCGCGCGTGTGGAGCGCTTTGCCCGCCGCGATTATCCGCAAGACAAGCCGTCTGGCAATGCGACAGACACCTTCCTGCGCGACCTTCTCCATGGCGAGCTTGAGGATGCAGACGCCATTCAAGAACGCTGCAAGCATGTGGGCATCCCTTATCAGTCGCGTTTTTGCCTGTTCTATATCCAAACCCCAACAGAGACGGTTCCCGCGCAGCGCCTGCTGGCAGATATCGCCACCGCCGTGGCTCCGGCCAAAACCGTTGCCATAGCAGGCGGCATCGCCATCCTGTGCTTTAGCTGCCTTTCCAGCAAATGCTCTTTGCGCTGCGAAAGCGGCACCTGCCCTAGCGCCAGAGCGCACCGCTCTATCTCATCGCGCATAGAGCAGATGATGGAGAAGGCGGATCTCTTGTGCGGACGTGGCTCTAAGTTCAAGTACCTGCACGAGGCGCCGGTGGCTTTTGAGCAAGCGCGCATGGCCTGTCAGATCGCTAAGACCAAGAGCAAGGCAAACGGCGGTATCAGGGACTTTGTCAATTGGAAGCGCATATTCTCGTTTGAGCGCTGCTTTGCGGAATACTTGGTGAAGCAGATGGACGGTGCCGCCGAGCTGGCGCTTTGCACTTACGGCGGCCGCGTGATAGACGCCTTGGCCCAGCGCGACGCGCAGACGGGCTCTGATGACTACGAGTTTCTCTTCGAGTACCTGGTCAACGAGCGCAAACCCTCTGTTGTGGCCGAGAAGCTCCATATGCACCGCAACAACGTGAAGTACCGCATCGACAAGATCGAGGAGCGTTTTGGCATCGACACGAGCGACCCTGCCTTGCGCCTGATGATCCTCTTTGCTTACAAGCTGCGCGAAGCCAGCAAGGCCCTCTAGCGACAGATGCAGGGTGTGCGACTGACACCGGCAATGCATTTTGCACAGCGATGATGGTGCATTGTGCAAAATGCACAACAACCTGCAAAATTAGACTCGTTGGCGCATCATGACCGCAATCCATGGGGAGCCTAATCTCTTACTTGTCGAGACGGCGAGGGGCCGTCGAGAGAATGATGGAGAAAGGACTCAACCATGGCCATCAAGAAGCATGAGGATATTCGTCTTAACGTCAAACCGCTGTTTTTGACCCTGTACCACGAGTACGTCTTCGAGGGCCCGTGCCGCTTTGGCGAGGGCATGCAGCTTGAGAAGGAGTTCGACCTGCACATGGCTGCAGAGAAGTTCAAGGGCTGGTATGCCCAGCTCCAGGCTGCGATGCCGGACACCGTCGTCAACCTGCTTGAGCCTGTCAAGGTCGAGCGCGACGAGAACTTCCTTACCAAAGACGAGATGATTGAGCATCTGGCACAGGGCTCCGAGGAAGTCGACCTCTACTACATCGGCTACGCGAGCCGCCCCTATGACCTGGCGCTCGAGTTTGCCATGCGCGTGGGCAAGCCCTGCGCCATCACCCAGGCCTGCTGTGCATCGTCTATCACCAGTGCCGAGTTTTTGAGCCGCGGCCTTGAGTTCTACGCGTTTGAGGACTGGGCCGATGCCACTGCCTACATGACCGTGCTGCGCGCCCGCAAGGTCCTCAAGGACTCCAAGATCCTGGCCGCCACACGCATGACCAGCGCTGTATCTGTGAGTGCACCTGATAGCGTCATCGACCCAGAGAAGATCACCTCCAAGTTTGGCACGCGCATCCGCTATGTTTCTGCTCACGAGCTGCTTGACCAGATCTCTTACGACGACCCGATGGAGAACCACTGCACGCCGGGCCGCAAGGGCCTCAACCTCACTGCCGAGGACGAGAAGGTCATCGACAAGCAGACCGACGAGCTCATCGACGGCGCCGAAGAGTGCCAGATGACCCGCGAGATGGTCAAGAAGTCCGTCGAGGCCAACTACGGCATCCGCAAGTTCTTGGACGCCTACGAGTGCAACTGCTTCACGGCTCCTTGCCCGGACCTGTGCGCCACACGTCGCCTGAACGAGAAGAAGTTCACGATGTGCCTCAACCACTCTCTCAACAACGAAGACGGCATCCCGTCTGCATGCGAGTACGATTTGGGCGCCCTGGTCTCCAAGCTCATGCTGCAGGCTATCGGCCGCCGTCCCAGCTACATGGGCAACTGCTTTACCAGCCCCATCCGCAACGGTGTGCGCGCCCCATTGCCCAAGGCCCTCTTCTTTACCCCCGAGCACGTCGATCAGAAGATGGACGAGCTTGCCGATACGCCAAACGTCGTGCTGACCTTCCACTCTGTGCCTAACCGCCGCTGGGAGAGCTTTGACGAGGAGTATCGTCCCTACGCTATCCGCGAGTTTGCCCGCTCTGGCTTTGGCGCCACGCTGCGCTACAAGTTCGAGGCCGACGCCGGTCAGACCATCACCATGTGCCGCATCGACCCCACCTGCGAGAAGCTCTTTGTGGCCAAGGGCACTATCCTCAACTCCATGGGCTACGACCAGACCAACTGCTCTATGGGCGTGTTCTTCCAGGTCAAAGACTCCAAGGACTTCTTCAAGAAGCAGGCTGCCATCGGCAACCACATGCCCTTGATCTACGGCGACTTCGAAGAGCAGCTCATCGAGCTGGGCGAGTTGCTTGGCTTGGAGGTCATCGTCGCCTAAACGCGTGATCTGACGGCACCGGTGGTTGAGGCTTTTGAGAGCTGGATGCGGATCTGGGCCGCGTTTAGCACAGCCGGCGCCATTGGAGCTTGATGGGGGCGGCGCTTGCAAACAGCGTCGCCCCTCCGGCAAATGCGCCCGCGGTAGATTTAGATCCGCCGCGGGCATGCTTTGCACAGCACGGGGAAGGTTGGGCAAAGCATGGGAGTGAGAGGCAATGGGTAGCGAGGGCCAAAATCAAGGTCTTGGTCAGAGCTGATGAGCGTCACGGGGGCAAGCATGAGTACACCCGATCAGGTTCAACAGGCATATATCGATGAGTTTTTGAGCAAGGGCGATGCGTTTGGCCAGTTTGACTATCTGTTGCAGGTGTCTGCGCAGCTTGACGAGCTGCCCGCCGAGCTCAAAACAGAAGACGTGCTGGTAAAGGGCTGTCAATCGCAGGTCTGGCTCTATCCCGCTTGGGAGGGCGAGCAACCTGGCAGCGGATTTGCGCTTAAAGGTGACAGCGACACGCTCATGGTGCGTGGTGTTATCCGCATCTTCCAGGAGATGTTTGCCGGGCAAGATGCCCAGACCATATTGGATTGTCCGGTGCGCTTTGTGGCAGAGACAGAGCTCTCCTATGTGTTTGATGCGCAACGCCAAGCGGGTGTGCAGGCCATTGCAAAAACCATCAAGGAGTTTGCTCAGCAAGCGCTGGCGTAGGAGGTGTGAGGCACATGGAGACAACCATGACGCTTAAGGATCGCATGGACATAGCGGCAGCGGACGCTCAGGCAGCGCTTGACCTGCTGTTGGGCGGTGAGCTTGATCGGGAGGGCTTTCGTGCGCAGGTCCGCAAGTTTACGCTGGCCAAGTTCTTTCTCACGGAGGAAGAAGCCCAGGCATCCGGCACCGAGGAGATCTTGAAGCTGGCAAACGACAGCGTTGAGAAGCTGCTGCGTCAAAACGACAAGAGCGTCAAGTTGGCAGAGGGCTCTACAACCTGCACCAACCAAAGCTCGACCGATATCAAGAAAGTGCTGTTGTCTTTGACGCTGCAACGCGCGTTGGGCGTACGCTTTACGCCAGAGGAATCTGCGGATCTGACCACGATAACGCAGCTGGCAGACGCGCTCTTTGATGCTGTAGGTGACGAGAGCAAAGCGCGATAGTGGTTTGCATGGGCAAAGCGCTGCCCATGTGCGCGGGTTTCTTTGGTTATGCGGGAGGCTTTCATGTTTGATGTCCAAAAGATCCGCGAGGATTTTCCCATCCTGTCTACGCAGGTGCACGGGCACCCGCTTGTCTACTTGGACAATGCGGCTACCATGCAGGTTCCCAACCAGGTGCTTGACCGTATAGCTGGTCATTACCGCACCAGCAATGCCAACGTCCACCGAGGCATGCACTATCTTGCCCACATGTCGACTGATGCGCTTGAGCAAGCGCGCGAGACGGTTGCGCGCTTTACAGGTGTGCCAGACGTACGCGGTGTGGTTTTTACGCGCGGCACCACCGATGCGCTCAACATGGCGGCACGGGGGCTGGCGCATCTTGTAGAACCCGGCGATCGCGTCGTGGTAAGTGCGATGGAGCATCATTCCAACTATGTCCCCTGGCAGCAGCTTTGCTTTGAGAAGGGAGCGGAGTTTTGCGTGGTGGGCCTTGACGAGCGCGGCGATGTCGACCTTGAGCAGCTCTGGTGCGTCTTGGCGGGTGGTGCCGATGCGCCACGCGGGCATGTGGCCTTAGGCACCATGCTGCCCGCAGAGCCCGGTCCGGTAAAGATCGTGGCCATGACCGGTTGCTCCAACGTGCTGGGAGCCGTGCTTCCTGTGCGTGCGGTGGCCGATGCAGTCCATGCGGCTGGTGCGCTATTCGTGTTGGATGCAGCGCAGCTCGCACGTCACGCTGTGTTGGACATGCGGCAGCTGGGATGCGATTTTCTTGCGATGTCCGGCCATAAGTTTGGCGCCGGGACAGGTATAGGTGCCCTGTGCGGCAGCTTGGCGGCTATGGAGTTGCTGCAACCTCGTGATTTTGGCGGGGAGATGGTGGGGGAGGTCTCTGCCCGCAAGACGACGTTTGAGGAGCTGCCCCTGCGTTTGGAAGCAGGCACTCCCAACTATGTGGGAGCTGTTGCCATAGCGGCAGCCTGCGATTATCTCGAATCTGTTGGAAAAGAGCAGATAGCTGCATACGAGCAGCAGCTGGTCGATCATGCGCTCGATGGTTTGCAGCGCATAGAGGGTCTGCATGTTTTGGGCAGCCCCAAGCAACGTGCCGGCTTGGTCTCCTTTGCCATAGACGATGTTCATCCGCTCGATTTGTGCACGATGCTCGACACGCGCGGTGTGGCTTTGCGCAGCGGTCATAACTGCGCTCAGCCGTTGCTTGACTGGTACAAGCTTGACTCTGTTGCCCGCATAAGTCCTGCCTTCTACAACACAGTCGAGGAGATAGACACGACGGTGGAGCTCATAGACAAGACTGCGGCCATGCTCAGGCGTGCTCGGGGTTAAACGTCGCTACGCTGTTGGAGGCTTAGTGCTGTGCGGCCCCATATGCAAAAAGCCCGCAAGCTCAAAGCGAAGAGCCTGCGGGCTTTGTTGTGCCTGGCGTTACGCTGCGCGGCTTGGCTACTTGACCACGAGCACGGGGCAGGTGACGTGCTTGAGGACCTTGTGGCTTACCGAGCCGATGGCAAGCTCCTGCAGGGCGTTGAGGCCGCGGCTGCCGATGACGAGCAGGTCTGCGTTGCCGTCGTTGGTGACGCGGATGATCTCTTCTGCGGGGCGGCCGTGCAGCAAGAAGGCCTCTGCATGGACGTTGCGCTGAGCGCACAGCTCGATTGCAGGGCGGACCTTCTCGAGCTGGGCGTCGCCGTGTGCCTCCAGCGGGTCGTACACCATATCGGAGTAGACGTCGATGGCGATGACGGACAGCAGCCTGACGATGCAGTCAGAACCGCTGGCCTCTGCCAGCATGGCAGCCTGCTCGACTGCACGCATCGAGTTCTCAGAACCGTCGACGGCAACCATAATCTTGCTATACATAAGGGCTCCTTCCCTTGAAAACGGTCTTTTTATCGCCTTCATAATACTCCAGCCGAGGCTGATTAAGGGCTTGTCAATTGTTGCCAAAGAGCATCGAAATCTTGCGGATAGACGTGTCTGCCAGTTGTATCCGCATGCATCTTGCGATGTGACCGCAGCGCGTTGCCCGAGGCTGTACGACATCGCGCCTTTTGTGCGCCTACCTGCGAATCTTTGCCTGTATGCAAATGGCGGCATGATACGATACTCCGACAAATTTCTTAGGAGGATTACGCCATGATCTTTGAGGCGATGATCGTCGACGACGAGGCCCCCGCCCGCGTCGAGCTTATCAATCAACTTGAGCGAACAGGCCGCGTGACCGTGGTCAACGAGGCTGTGTGCCTGCAGGAGGGCATTGCCAAGATGCAGTCCCAGCGCATCGACGTCGTCTTTATCGACCACAACATCGCGGGCTCGGGTACAAAGCTATTGCCCGCGGCGCTCAAAGACATGGATTACACGCCGGCGCTTATCTACATGACCGCGTACAGCGACGTCAACGACGAGCCCTTTGGCGTCGAGCCGCTGGCATACCTGTGCAAGCCCGTAGACAGCGGCAAGCTCGACGACGTCATCGCCTTGCTCGACTCCATCTACGCACGCAAGGTGGAGGTGGACTACTAGTGATCATCCTCGTCTTCAATGCGGGCTCAAGCTCGCTCAAGTTCAAGCTCTTTGATAGCGCAGACGCAGATAATATGACCGTCTTGTCTCAGGGCATGGTCGAGGCCATAGGAACCGATCACGCTCGTCTCAAGGCCGACGAGGGCAACCGCGAGGTGCAGGCTGCGGATATCGAGGCCGCCTTGGAGATCGTCATCGATCATATAGCCGGCCCCGGCAAGGCGCTTGCCAGCATGGAAGAGGTCCAGGCCATAGGGCATCGCGTTGCCCATGGCGGCGCCTTCTTTAACTGCAGCACGCAGATAGACCACGACATCGTGCAAAAGATCGAGAGCGTCTCGCATCTTGCCCCGCTGCACAACCCCGGAGCCGTGGCTGTTATCGAGCGCTGCCATCAGCTCATCCCAGGCAGGCTGCAGGTTGCGGCGTTTGACACGGCGTTTCACCAGACGATGCCGGCGCGCAACTACGTCTATCCCATTCCGTATCGCTATTACGAGGATTACGGCATCCGCCGCTTTGGCTTTCATGGTATGAGCCATAAGTCTGCGAGCCGCCGCGCGGCGCAGTTCATGGGTGCCAATCCCCACGATCTCAAGATGGTTACCTGCCACATCGGATCTGGTGTGAGCTTGGCTGCCATCGACCACGGCATCTCTATGGATACGACCATGGGCTACACGCCGCTTGACGGCGTCATGATGGGTACGCGCAGCGGTAGCGTGGACCCTGCCATCATCACGGCCATCATGGAGAAGGAAAACCTCTCGGTGGCGCAGATGGATGCGCTGCTCAACCGCGAATCCGGCCTGCTGGGCGTCTCTGGTTCTACGGGGGACTTGCGCAAGCTCAAGGAGTGCGTTGCCGTAGGCGACGAGCGCGCAGAGCTGGCTTACGACATCTTCTTGACCTCGATACGCCGCCAGATCGGTGCGTACCTGTTTGAGCTTGCCGGTGTGGACGCCATCGTGTGCACGGCCGGCGTGGGTGAAAACGACCCCTATGCCCGCCGCCTGATCTTCCGCGGTTTGGAGCCCTTTGGCATCTGCATCGACGAGGCACGCAACATGGTCGACGACAACAAAGACCGCATCATCTCGACCGATGACTCCAAGGTCACCGTTTTGGTGATCCCTGCAGACGAGGAGGCAGAGATCGCGCGCGACGTGGCCCTGATCGCCGCAGGCGAAGACATCAGCGATCCGTACAAGTACTAAAGTCCTGCGTGCTTGGCGGCACGCCTTTGGTACGTGTAGGGCAGACGCTGCCCTAAGCAGAGCCGCAGGTGCACGTAGGGGCGAGCACTGCTCGCCCGATCGCGCCGGCAGGCGCGATACTTCCGCATGGCCTCAGACGCGTGTGGTGCTGCAAGACGCGCCTGCTCTCCTCCTTCAAAGCAACAAACGCGTTGAATACGTAACACCTTTGTGACGGCGACACATAATCTATGTCGAGCAGACTAAACTTTCCTGCATCAACAAGACAAAGCCTCACGTCATAAGGGGGAGACATGCGTAAATTCAAAACCGAGTCCAAGCGCCTGCTTGACCTCATGATCAACTCCATCTACACCAACAAGGAGATCTTCCTGCGCGAGCTGGTGTCCAATGCATCAGACGCACTGGATAAGGTCTATATGGAGTCTTTGAAAGCCGGGGACAACTCCGTCACTCGCTCCGACCTGTTCATTAACGTCGAGCCCGACCGCGATGCCCGCACCATCACCATCACAGATAACGGCATCGGCATGGACAAAGACGAGCTCGAAGCCAACTTGGGCACTATCGCCCATTCCGGCTCGCTCGAGTACAAAAGCGATGAGGAAGTCAGCGAGTCCGAGGAGATCGACATCATCGGCCAGTTTGGCGTGGGCTTCTACTCTGCCTTCATGGTGGCAGACCACGTCAAGGTCACGACCAAGGCCTACGGTTCTGATCAAGCATACGTTTGGGAGAGCGAGGGCCTTGAGGGCTACAACATCTCTGATGGCGAGCGCGACGGTCACGGCACCACGATCGTCTTGAGCATCCGCGAGAACACAGAAGACTTCAACTACGACCAGTTCTTGAGCACTTACTCGCTCGAGCGCCTCGTCAAGCGTTACAGCGATTACGTGCGCTATCCCATCACCATGAAGTTCACCAAGTCTGTGCCGGTAGAAAAACCGGAGGACGCAGGCGACGATTGGAAGCAGGAGTACCGCGAAGAAGACGAGGTCCGCACCGTCAACTCCATGGTGCCCATCTGGACGCGCAAGAAGGCCGACGTCACCGACGAGGAGTACAACGAGTTCTACAAGGCCACCTTCCACGATGAGAACGACCCGGCAGCCGTCATCTCGGTCCACGCAGAGGGAACCATCAGCTACGATGCACTGCTGTTTATCCCGTCGCACGCGCCGCGCGAGATGTTCTCCAAGAACTTCAAGAAGGGCCTCATGCTCTACAGCTCCAACGTCATGATCATGGAGAAATGCGAGGACCTGCTGCCCGATTACTTTGGCTTTGTGCGCGGCGTTGTGGACTCCCCGGATCTGAGCCTCAACATCTCGCGTGAGATGCTGCAGCAAAGCCGCGAGCTGTCTGCCATCCAGCGCCGCATCGAGAAGAAGATCAAGGCAGAGCTCGAGAAGATGCGCGACGAAGACCGCGAGAAGTACGAGCAGGTCTATCGCTTCTTTGGACCTAACTTTAAGTTCTCCATCTACTCCACCTACGGTGGCACCGCTCAGATGCTCTCTGACCTCTTGATGTTCACCTCGCTCAAAGAGGGCAAGCAGGTCACCTTGGGCGAGTACGTTGCCCAGGCAACCGAGGACCAAGACAAGATCTACTTTGCCACCGGCGACAGCATCGAGCAGATAAGCAACACCCCCGTGGTCAAGGCCGTTGCGGCCAAGGGCTTTGACGTGCTCTTGTGCGACCACGATGTCGACGAGTTCTGCTTGCTGTCCATGCATCAGTACGGCGAGAAGACCCTCGTCAACGTGGGTACCTCCGAGCTCGATCTAGAGACCGAGGAAGAAAAGGAGCAAAGCGAGAAGGTCGCAAGCGACAACGCCGATCTCTTTGCCGATATGCTCGCCACCTTGGGTGATAAGGTCACCAAGGTTGTCCCGTGCACGATGCCCATCGAGTCTGCATCCTGCATCACTGCCGGCGGCATGGTCTCTTTGGCGATGGAGAAGTACTTCAAGTCCCTGCCCGAGCAAAGCGACGAGGTCCCCAACGCCGAGCACGTGCTCGAGCTCAACATGGAGCACCCTGCTGTCCAAGCGCTCAAGGCGGCCTACGAGGCAGGCGACACCGACAAGGTCAAGACCTACACCCAGATCCTGCATGACCAGGCACTCATGGCCGAGGGCTTCCAGCTTGAAGACGTTGCCGCGTTTAACGAGGCCGTCTGCAAGCTCATGAAGTAGAATCGCTGGGCAGCTACACGCAAACCGCGAAGGTTTTTGAGGGGCCGCATGAGCGGTCCCTCTTTTTTATTGATGACGGCAGACACGCAAGGAGAAGCGCCGTGAACTACGAGCAGTCGATCAACGCGCTTGAGAGCGCTCTCAAGTTTGGGATAGACCCGAGCCTTGAGCCCATACGCAAGATGTGCGCCAACATGGGCAACCCTCAGGATGCTTATTCCTGCATCCAAGTGGCGGGGACCAACGGCAAATCCTCTGTCACGCGCATGACGGCCGCGATCTTGCGTGGGCAGGGGCGCAAAGTGGGCTTGTATACGAGCCCCGAGCTCGTGCGCTATCCAGAGCGCATGGAGATCGACGGATGCGTGGTGACAGACCAGCAGTTTGCCGATGCCGTTAAGGCGGCAATCGATGCGGCTGCGCGTTGCGGTATCGAGGCTACGGAGTTCGAGCTGCTCACTGCAGGCGCTTTATGGCTTTTTGCGCGCGAAGGCGTCGAGGTCGCTGTTTTGGAGTGCGGGTTGGGCGGGCGCTGGGATGCGACGAGCGTATGCGTGCCAAAGGTCGCCGTCATCACCGGCATCGCGCTCGACCACACGCATATACTCGGCGATACGGTCGAGCAGATAGCGGCAGAGAAGGCCGCCATCATCAAACCCGGCTGCAAGGCGGTGCTTGCCCCGCAGCTTGCGGCACGCGAGGTTTTTGACGAGCAGATAGCAAGCGCCGGCGCCCAGTGCGTCGAGGTCGACCCCTTGATGGCAGAGCTCTTTGCCCCGGCTGTTGCCCATATGCCCAGCTACCAAAGGCAAAACGCAGCGGTTGCCTTTGCCGCCGCCAAGGCGCTCGAGGGCCCCATCGCGCTCGAAGACACATGCGCTGCTTTGGAGCAGCTGCAGATTCCCGGCCGCTTTGAGACGCTGCGCACTCAACCGCTGCTGCTTATCGATGCTGCCCACAACCCGCAGAGCGCTCGCGTTTTGGCAGACGAGGTCAAGAGCCGGTTCCCCCAGCGCTCGTCGCGCCCAACGCTGCTTTTGGGCGTGCTGGCAGACAAGGATGTGACAGGCGTCGTGCATGAGCTTGCGCCGTGTTTTGAGCATGTCGTCTGCACGCAATCGCAAAGCCCCCGCGCTATCGCGGCAGCCGATCTGGCCGATATCGTGCGCCAAGCAGGCTGCACTGATGTGCGCGTTATCCCCACCATCCCGCAGGCTTTAGACGATCTTGCCGCAATGCCTGTCATCGCCACCGGCTCCATCACCGTCGCCGGCGAGGTCAAGGGCTGCGTTGCAGGACAAAGGTGATAACATGGTGCGGTTATTACACCTTTTACGCTAGGGGATTGCTTAATGAGCGAGATGCTTAACCAGCTTTTGACTGGTCCCGTCAAGATGGTCTTGGCAGCCTGTGTCGTCTTTGTCATCGTCGTGTATTTGCTCAGCATCATCTGGGTTATCCGCGATGCGCGTTCGCGCAATACGAGCTGGATCATGTGGGGCATCATCGCCATCATCCCCGTTGCCGGCCTCATCGCCTACTGCCTGCTGCGTCCCGCTCTCACAGACGCAGACCAAGAAGAGCAGGACCTGGGGATCGAGCTTACCCGCCGCCAGCTGGGTGAGTACGGCCATTGCCCTCACTGCAACTACCCTACGCAAAGCGATTTTGTCGCTTGCCCGCACTGCCACAAGCAGCTGCGCAACGTCTGCACGCGCTGCGGGCGCGTGCTCGAGCCCGACTGGACCATCTGCCCCTACTGCACCACTCCCGTAGGCAGGGCCAAGTAGCCTTTTGGGCTTTTGCGCCAAGCGCAAGCGCCGTATAATCCATCAGCACCACCGCCGCGGCATGACCGCGGCGTTTTGTAAGCGAGCGACTCGGTCTGTCTCCGAGCCGCCCTGTATGTAAGTCCCACTCGGTTTGTTTCCGAGAACGGGCAGAAAGGAACCCCAATGAGCACCATCAACGTCAAGCTTCCCGATGGCTCGGTCAAAGAGCTCGATCAGGGCGCAACCGTCGCAGACGTCGCAGCCAGCATCGGCAGCGGCCTTGCCAAGGCGGCCCTTGCCGGCAAGATCAACGGCGAGCTCGTCGACTTGACCGCAGAAGTTGCAAACGACGACGCAGTAGAGATCATCACCAGCCGCTCTCCAGAGGCCTTGGGTATCATGCGCCACAGCTGCGCACATATCATGGCCGAGGCCGTGCAGCTTTTGTTCCCCGGCGCACAGATCGCCTTTGGCCCGCAGACCGACGACGGCTTCTTCTACGACTTCGAGCTCTCCCGCTCTATCAACCAAGAGGACTTCGAGACCATCGAGTCCAAGATGCGCGAGATCATCAAGGCCGACGAGCCCTTTGTACGCGAGGTCGTCACGCGCGAGCAGGCCTGCGAGATCTTCAAAGACCAGCGCTTCAAGCTCGAGCACATCGACGACTTTGATGCCGACACCGTCATCACCATCTATCGCCATGGCGATTTTGTCGACTTGTGCAGCGGCCCCCATGTTCCCAGCGCCGGCAAGATCGACGCCAAGGGCTTCAAGATGATGAAGATCGCCGGTGCCTACTGGAAGGGCGACGCCAACCGCGAGATGCTGCAGCGCCTCTACGGCACCGCTTGGTTTAGCAAGAAGGACCTCAAGGAGTACCTGACCCGCCTCGAGGAGGCCGAGAAGCGCGATCATCGCAAGCTGGGCCGTGAGCTGGGCATCTACATGATGGACGAAGCCGCGGGCGTTGGCTTACCGCTGTATCTGCCCAAGGGCGCGCGCATCATCCGCCTCATGCAGGAGTGGCTGCGCAAGAACCTCTACAAGCGCGGCTACGAGGAGGTCATCACCCCGCACGTCTACAAGTCCGATGTCTGGAAGACCTCTGGCCACTACGGCTACTACAAAGAGAACATGTACTTCTTCAACATCAACGAGGGCACCGATGAGGAGCCTCGTCTGCAGGAGTACGGTGTCAAACCCATGAACTGCCCGGGCCACGTGATCCTCTACAAGAACGACATCCACTCCTACCGCGACCTGCCGGTGCGCTACTTTGAGTTTGGCACGGTGTATCGCCATGAGATGAGCGGCGCTGTGCACGGCCTCATGCGCGCTCGCGGATTTACGCAAGACGATGCCCATGTGTTCTGCACGCCCGACCAGGTGGTCGACGAGGTCTGCGCCATCTTGGACACGGCAGACTTCATCATGAGCGAGTTTGGCTTTGACTACGAGGCAGAGATCTCTACCCGCCCCGAGAAGTCCATCGGCACCGACGACATGTGGGAGCTTGCCACAGACGCCTTGCGCAAGGCTCTCGAGCGCCGCGGCCTGCCGTACGAGATCAACGAGGGCGACGGCGCCTTCTACGGTCCCAAGATCGACATCAAGGTCAAAGACGCCATCGGCCGCACTTGGCAGTGCTCCACTATCCAGGTGGACTTCAACCTGCCCGAGCGCTTTGACATGACCTACCGCACCGCAGACAACTCCGAGGCGCGTCCCTTCATGCTGCATCGCGCGCTCTTTGGCTCTATCGAGCGTTTCTTGGGCATCCTGATCGAGCACTACGCTGGCGCTTTGCCCCTGTGGCTGAGCCCCACGCAGGCCGTGATCGTTCCCATCGCAGACCGTCATCACGACGCTGCCAAGGAGCTCAAGGCTAAGCTCGAGGCTGTGGGCGGCCGCGTAGAGATCTACGGCCAAAACGAGCCCATGCGCGTCAAGATCGCCAAGGCGCAGCAGCAAAAGATTCCCTACATGCTCGTCATGGGTGATCAGGAGATCGCAAACGGTCAGGTGTCTGTGCGCGAGCGCCACGAGGGCGACTTGGGCCTCATGTCTATCGAGGAGATCACCAAGATCTTGGGCGATGCCCAGGTCTAAGGCCCAGGCGATATAACGTCGCAAAACCAGAAGCGGGGTCTGCAGCGATGCAGGCCCCGCTTTTTGTGCTTGCCAGGAGTTTTGCGGGGATCTTGTATGCGGGTTCTTTTCCCACCGATGCCGCAAGCGGCACCCAGCTTTTATCACTTATAACGGGATGGGCCGGCGCTTTACGGGTGATGTGAGCACCATCCAGCTCTCCAAAGGGCGCCCAGTAAAGACGGCGGCAAGAAGCTTATCGTGAAGGGGGCGTAGCAGACCCAAAGATGCCGCATGTAGATTCGCTGGTTTTTCAGACGACGACGCGCAGGACTCGACGTGTTGCGAGAATCAGCCGGCTGCGTAGCGATGTAGGGGAGAGCATTGCTCTCCCGGTTGGTTTTTGCGTTTGCGAAGGGTATGACGTTGTGGCACCTCAAGAGCCTTGCGCACCTGGCAGCACGCCTTCAATGCGTCGCGCTTATCAGCGCGATCGGGCTGGCGGTGCCAGCCCCTACGTGCACCAGCGATCCAGTGCTGCAAGCAACGGCATGCATGACCTGGCTCTTAGCAAGTATCGAAGGATCGCGTAACGACGTAGGGGAGAGCATTGCTCTCCCGGTAGGTCTCTGTTGCTTGCGAGTTTGAGCAGCTGCTTGGTGCTCTGCGATAGAATGGGCGGGTGCATTTTGCCTGTTCATCTCATGCAAAGGAGATTTTCATGAAAGCCGTTATCCCCGCCGCCGGTCTGGGCTCTCGTTTTCTGCCTGCCACCAAGGCGCAGCCCAAGGAGATGCTTCCCATCGTCGACAAACCCACGATGCAATACATCGTCGAGGAAGCCCTCGCCGCAGGTGCCGATGAGGTCGTTATCGTCAACAGCCATGGCAAGCAGGCCATAGAGAACCACTTTAGCCCCAATCCCGAGCTCGTCGATGACCTGCGTCGTCGCGGCAAAGACAAGTACGCCGATGCCGTGCAGGAGGCGGGCGATCTGCCTGTGAGCTTCGTGTACCAAGAGGAGGCGCTGGGCCTGGGTCACGCCGTCTTGCAGGCTGCCCCCAAGACCGGTGACGATATGTTCATGGTCATGCTGGGCGATGTCATCGTCCCCGATAACGACATCTGCACGGCCATGCAGACGATCAGCGCCGCGCATTCCAATGCCAGCGTCATCGCCGTGGTTCCCGTTGCCGACGATCAGGTGGATCGCTTTGGCATCGTCGGCTGCGTCGAGGAGCCCGATGGAGCGCTGCGCATCAAGAAGATGGTGGAAAAGCCAGCACTCAAGGATGCGCCGAGCAACCTGGCGATCTTTGGCCGCTATCTCTTGAGCCCCAAGGTCATGGAGCTGCTCAAGACCACGCAGCCCGGCGCCGGCAACGAGATCCAACTCACCGATGCACTCGTGGAGCTGCTTCAAACCGAGAACGTCTACGCTTATGTGATCGACCCTGCTCAGGGCTTTGACTCTGGCACGATCGCCAACTGGCTTGAGACCAACGTTGCCCTGGCGATGCGCGATCCCAAGCTCGCCGCCTATCTCAAGGAGACCGTGGGTCATTACTTTGCGTAAAGTCCGCTACAATAGGTAGCCGCTTTATTGGACGGATGGCCGAGTGGTTTAAGGCAGCGGTCTTGAAAACCGCCGAGCGTTTGTAGCGTTCCTAGGGTTCGAATCCCTATCCGTCCGCCATATGATTCGCAGGCCCCGCATCGCAAGATGCGGGGCTTTTTGCTGCGTTGCAGCGACATTCCCAACTTCGCGGGTGCGGGCAGGGGAGAGCATTGCTCTCCCGGTAGGTTTCTGGCGCTTGAGAGGGGCATGACGTCGTGGCATCTCAAGAGCCTTGCGCCCCTGGTGGCACGTCTTCGATACGTCGCGCTTATCAGCGCGACCGGGCTGGCGATGCCAGCCCCTACGTGCACCAGCGGGTCAATGCTGCAAACAACGACATACATGACCTGGCTCTTAGCAAGTATCGAAGGATCGCTGCTTGCCAATGACGTGATTGCTCTGCGATTCGCAGGCTTTCCTGACGACGGTGCACGGGATTCGACGTGTTGCGAGAATCAGCCGGCTGCGTAACGTCGTAGGGGAGAGCATTGCTCTCCCGGTAGGTTTATGGCGCTTGCAGGAATCGGGAACGCTCCCTCGTCTTTTGCGCGACCTCTCTGCCTGCGTCTCTTCGTATAATGTCCCTCATGACTCCAGAGCAAGACATCCATTACATGCGCATGGCCATCAAGCAGGCCCAGCAGGCAGCTGCGTTGGGAGAGATCCCCATCGGCGCCGTGGTCGTCTACGACCCTGTTGATCTTGCCACGCGCAGGCGCGTGCTTGATGAGCCGCGGGTTATCGCCACGGCTTTCAACCGTCGCGAGACAGACCAAGACCCTGCGGGCCATGCAGAGTTCATGGCGATGAAGGCTGCTTCGCAAAAGCTGGGCCGCTGGCGTTTAAGCGGCTGCACAGTGTATGTGACGCTTGAACCTTGCGTTATGTGCGCGGGGCTTATGCACCAAGCGCGCATCGACCGTTGCGTTTACGGCGCAAGCGACCAAAAGGCCGGGGCCTTGGGCACACTTTACAGCATCCATGCCGACGAGCGCCTCAACCATCAGTTCGAGGTTGCTGCTGGTGTTTTGCAAGATGAGTGCCAGCAACAACTCAAAGCGTTTTTCAAGGAGCTGCGCGCAAAGCGCAAGGAGCAAAATCGCAAGGCCGATAAGCGCGCTGCTTTGGCGGAGATCGGAGAGGTGGGGCAATAACATGCCGCAGGAGAGCAAAGCGTCGCGCCGTGCGCGCGTCATCGAGGTCTGCCATCGCATGGACGGCCTTTACCCTGATGCCGAGTGTGCGCTGCACTTTAAGAACGCTTTCGAGTGCGTTATCTGCGTTGCCTTAAGCGCGCAGACGACAGACGCCAACGTCAACAAGGTGACGCCCGAGCTGTTCTCGTGCTGGCCAGATCCGCAGAGCATGGCGCAGGCGAGCGTGCACGAGGTCGAAGATGTAATCCGCAGCATCGGCTTTTTTCGCAACAAAGCGCGCAACTGCATTGGCGCTGCGCAAAAGATCATGGCCGATTTTGGCGGTGAGGTACCCGATACCTACGAGGGCTTGCAGAGTCTTCCCGGCGTGGGACGCAAGACTGCCAATATCGTCATGAACAACGTGTACGGCGTGGTCGAGGGTATTGCCGTGGATACTCACGTCAACCGTATAGCCCATAAGCTGGGACTCATCGTGCCCAAGCGCGAGACAGACCCCAACAAGGTAGAGCAGCAGCTGCTCGACCTTATCCCGCGCGAGCTGTGGGGACCGGTCAATCATCAGTGGGTCTTGTTTGGGCGCGATGTGTGCGATGCCAAGAAACCGCTTTGCGGCACCTGCCCGCTGCAAGACATCTGCCCCAGTGCGGGAAGGTAAGGGATCCAAGCATGGCTGGAATCAAAGTTACCGTTGTGAGCGTTGGCAAGCTCAAGGAGCGCTTTTGGAAGGACGCGGTGGCGGAGTACGCCAAGAGGCTGGGCGGTTACTGCCAACTCAAGTTGGTCGAAGTCCCCGATCGCGACCCTGCCAAATGCGGTGGTGATGCCAAGGCGATGGAGGCAGAGGGAGTCGATATCCTCAAGGCCGTGCCTGCAACCGCCCGCTGCATCCTGTTGGCTATCGATGGCAAACAGCGCAGCAGTGTCGAGCTCTCCAAGCATTTAGACCAGCTGGCGCTTGGCGGCGCGAGCGAGCTTGCCTTTGTCATCGGCGGGTCGACGGGGGTCGATACTGCCGTGCGCAAACGCGCTGACGAGACGTTTAGCTTTGGCCCTATCACCTTGCCGCATAATCTTGCGCGTGTCGTGCTTTTGGAGCAGATTTACCGCGCGTTCAAAATCAGCCGTGGTGAGCCGTATCACAAGTAGCGCTGTCGTTGACCCTGACGTCGGCGCCGGCAGCGGCCTCGATGCCAGCACCGGTATCAGCGGGGCGCATGCGGCCCTGCGCCTTTACGAGAGGCTTATGCCCATATCATCTGCAAATTGCTTGTTCCATGCGCTGTTTTAGCGCATGGCCTTACGGTGCTCGTCTGCATCATCCCATGTATTGAGAATAAAGAGAACCTCGTCGAGCTTTTGCGAAAGCGCTGCAGCAGAAGACGAGTTATCGCTGCTGTTTTTGCTTGAGATGGCGAGTCGGAGGAAGTGCTCGTATGCGTCCGTCTTTGTAAGCGAATGATCGTGCGCATACGAGTCAACCGCCTCCACCACATCGCGCGGAAGCCTCAAAGACACTGGTATTTTCAGCGTTGTCGCATCCCCGGACATGGCTGTTCCAAACCTCTTGTGAATCTATCGCGCTGTGAGTGTATCACAATTGTGATACAGCGCTGGGACGACAGCAGTGGAGTACATTGCTTGAATCATCGCAATCCGCAAGAAAGAAAAAGGGCTCCGCACCTTGTTGGATGCGAAACCCTTAGCTGGAGCAAGTTGGTTGCGCTGCTGCCCTCTATCCCTCTGCATCCCCTTGCTGTTCTTTGAGGGCGTCGAACTTGGCCTTCATGGTGGGGTTCTTGCGCGTCAGCTTCTTGATGGAGAGGTCTTGCGCCTTGTCGTTGGCCAGGCGCAGCTGGTTCTCGCTGCCTAAGAGGGCTTTCTTGGTCTTCTCCAGATGCTCGATGGTCTTGTCTATCTCTGCGATGGCCGTTTGGAACTTCTCGCTCGCAATGCGGTAGTTGCGGCCAAACTTGTCCTTGAAGTCCTCCATCGAGCTCTCGAAGTTGGTGATGTCGATGTTTTGGCTGCGCACCTCGGCAAGCTCGGTCTTGTATTTGAGCGCACCCAGCGCCGCATTGCGCAGGATGGAGATGAGCGCGATAAAGAACTGCGGGCGGATGACATACATCTTGGGATAGCGGTAGCTCACGTCCACGATGCCCTCGTTGTAGAGCTCGTTATCCGGCTCGAGCATGGTGCACAGCACGGCATACTCGCAGTTCTTCTTCTTGCGGTCGCGGTCGAGCTTCTCTAGGAAGTCCTCGTTTTTGTGCTTGGTGCGCGTTTCGTCGTTCTCGTTTTTCATCTCGAACATGATCGAGATGATCTCCTCGCCGCTTGCGGGGTCACATTCTCTAAACACGAAGTCGCCCTTGGTGCCCTCGACCACGTCGTTGTCCTTCTCAAAGTAGGCGTTGGGAAACGCCGTTGCGCGGATCTTGTTGAACTCGATCTCGCAGTGGCGCTCAAGCGACTCGCCTACCATCTTGGTGGAAAGGCGCGCCTTCATGTCCTTGACGCGGGCGATTTCTTCGTCCTTGTATTTGATGAGCTCGTCTTTTTGGGCTAACTCGCGCGCGCTTTGCTCGCGCAGGGCAGATTTCTCCTGCTCTGCCTTGACTTTTTGAAGCTCCATCTTTGACGCAAGCTCGTCGCGCTCACGCTCTGCAGCGTTGCGCGCCTCGGCCACGGCAAGCTCCTTTTTTGCTTGGAACTGCGCTTCTTGAGCGTCGAGCTGCTGCTTTTGCGCAGCGATGGTCTGCTGCAGCTGAGCCTTTTCCTCTGTTGCCTTGCGCGCGTTTTGCTCTTGCTGCAGCGATAGCTTTTGCGAGAAATCGCTTGCCTGGGTCTCCAACTGCTGCTTGAGTTTGGAAATCTCAAGATCGCGCTGCGCTGTGACATCGGCGAGCTCTTTTTGGTGCTGGGCGGCCAAGACGCGGCTATCTGATTCCTGCTGTGCTTTGAGATCGGCAAGCTGATGCTGCAGCTTTGCTATCTGCGCGTCGAGCGACGAGGCCTCCTCTTGCGCCTTTTGCTGCGCGTTTGCAACGGCGAGCTTGACCTCCTGCGCGTTTTTCTCTTTGAGCATCTGCTCGCGCTGGGCAATCTCCTTGCTAAACTCCTGCGTGCGGACTTGGCGCACGATATCGGCAAAGCCGCGCTCGTCTACTTGGAAAACCTCGCCGCAATGCGGGCATTTGATCTCGTTCACAACCAGCTCCGTTCACGTGAATCCGGCAACATCTTTTACGGATTGTAGCGCCTGCTGCTGTAGCTTGCGGTCCATTGTGTTGGACAGGGCGTCTTGTAGTGTTCCGCCAAGCAAGCTCCGCTGCGCCGGCAGAACAAAATCAGTTGCGTCGCTTCCATCTGCTACCCTGCATAAAGCATCAAGCAACTTCCAGCCGCCTTGTACCTCAAGGCGGCTTTTAGGCATGTCTGGAGGACGTACATGCTCATCGACCTGCTTCAAAGAAAGCTCTTCACGGCGCAAGTTATGGAGCCCGTGACATCCAAGCTCGGTTTGGGAGAAGACGCCAGCTTGGGTGTGGCCGCTTCTGTGCGCCCCTTTGTGGTCGCCGCCGCGTTTGCGCGCCATCCGCGCCCCATGCTCGTCATCGTGAGCGGCAACGATGCTGCCGTGCGCTTTGCGCGTGACACCGCGGCATATATCGGGCGCGAGCAGGTGCTGGTCCTGCCAGAACGCAAGGACCTCCCTTGGGGCGAATCTGCACCCGGCCTCAAAGAAGTTGGGGCGCGCACGCAGGCTATGGGCATGCTTGCGGCCGGACGCAATGTCGTTGTGGTGACAAGCGCTCGCGCCCTGCTGCGTCGTGTCCCGGCGCAAGGCAACGTCTTTGCAGCGCTCGAGATAAGCCAAGACGGTGGCGCGGTGGATGGAGCCACGGGCGAGGTCTTGGAGTACGAGCAGATCGCTGCGGCGCTTGTCGCGCGCGGTTACCAGCACCTCGATCAGCTGGATGGGCCGGGCACCTTTAGCGTTCACGGCGATGCCATCGACATCTTTGGCGCGGGTATGACGACACCCGTGCGCATCGATTTTTGGGGCGACGAGGTCGAGGGGTTGCGTCGCGTCGTGGCCTCGACCGGGCAGACCATCGGTCAGATCGAAAGCGTGCAGGTGTGGCCCTGCCGCGAGTTTGCGGTGACGCAACCCGGCCTGAAGCGCGCTCGCAAGAAGCTGCGCGCCCAGATCGCAAGCGATGAGGCAGTGGCAGAGGGCATGCGCAAGCTTGAGGCCGGCATCAGCTTTGCGGGTATGGAGCGCTTCTTGCCGTATCTGGCCGATGAGACCTGCATCCCCATCGCGCACGCCGCAGATAGCACGCTCGTGGTGCTGGCAGAGCCGCGGTCTCTGTTTGACGATGCCTCGCGTCGCTACGAAGAGCTTTGCGCCCATGCAGCCAACAACAACGTGACACAAGACGAGGTCGCGCAGCTGTTTTGCGCTCCTGCGCGCATGGATTTTGGAACGCAGCAACGTCTCACCTTGCAGTCGATGATGCGCGTTGGGGCGCTCGTGGATGCAGAGCTTCCCATCGAGCGTCCCAGCTTTCAGGGACGCGAGGACAAGCTCATAGCCACGCTTGCCGCGCTTGCGGATTCGCACTGCACCACGCTGTTTGCCGTGCCCGATCGCAACGCGCGCAAGGATATGGAGCTCATGCTCACAGACAACGGCATCAGCTATGTAGAAAACCTCGCCGCAAGCGCCCGCGATTTGCGCCAGGACCTGGTCAACATGACAGACGTAGACGTGGCCGGCGGCTTTATCATGCCGGATGCGCACCTGGCGTTGCTTTCTATATCGGATTTGTCGCAGCGGGCGTCGCGCCGCCGCCGCGCTAGCAAGAAGGTCGACGTCACAGACATAACCTTCCCCTTCAAGCCGGGTGACTACGTAGTCCATGCCAGCCACGGCATCGCGCTGTTCAAAGACATCGTGCGACAAGAGGTCGCCGGTGCCGAGCGCGATTATCTCCTGCTTGCCTACGCGCAAGACGACAAGCTCTTTGTCCCCGTAGAGCAGATCGACCGCATCACGCGCTACGTGGGCCCCGATGGCAGCGCTCCGCGTCTTACGCGCCTGCATACAGCCGATTGGTCGCGTGCCATGGGCAAGGCGCGCAAGTCTGCCAAGAAACTCGCCTTCGACCTTGTCGATCTCTACGCGCGCCGCAGCACCGTCAAAGGCTACAGCTACAGTCCCGACGGCGAGTTCATGGTGCAGATGGAAGACCTCTTTCCTTACGAGGAGACGCCGGACCAGCTCTCGGCCATCGCCGACGTCAAAGCCGACATGGAATCCGAGAAGCCCATGGACCGCTTGATCTGCGGCGATGTGGGCTTTGGCAAGACGGAGGTTGCCATGCGTGCGGCCTTCAAAGCGGTGAGCGACCATCGCCAGGTGATGATCTTGTGCCCCACGACCATCTTGGCCCAACAGCACTACGCAACCTTTAGCGATCGCTTCTCTCCCTTTGGGATATGCGTGGAGGTCTTGAGCCGCTTTAGGACTGCGGCCCAGCAAAAGGCAGCGCTGGAGGGCTTTGCCAAGGGCGAGGTGGACGTGCTCGTGGGCACGCATCGCCTGCTGAGCCGCGACGTCAACCCCAAGGAGCTGGGCCTTGTCATCATCGACGAGGAGCAGCGCTTTGGCGTGGGCCATAAAGAGCAGCTCAAGAACCTGCGCGAGAGCGTGGACGTGCTCACGCTTTCTGCCACGCCCATCCCGCGCACGCTGCAGATGAGCTTGTCCGGCGTTCGCGACATGAGCCTCATCACCACGCCTCCCACCAACCGCAGGCCGGTCAAGGTGCATGTGGGGGAGTGGGACGACGATCTCATCTCTGCTGCGATCAGGCGCGAGCTGGAGCGCGGCGGCCAGGTGTACTACGTGAGCAATCGCGTGAGGACGATCGACGACGCCGAAGAAGCCGTGCGCCAAGCCGTGCCCGAGGCGCGCGTGGGCGTGGCTCACGGCCAGATGGCCCCGCATCAGGTAGAAGACATGATGGAGCGCTTCAACGGCGGCGAGGTAGATGTCTTGGTGGCCACGACCATCGTGGAAAGCGGCCTGGACAACCCTCATGCCAACACGCTCATCATCGAAGACAGCCAGCGCCTGGGTTTGGCGCAGCTCTACCAGCTCAAGGGCCGCGTGGGACGCTCCACCAAGCAGGCCTACGCTTACTTCTTGTTCCCGTCTGACCGCCCTCTCACCGAGGAGGCAACGCGCAGACTGGAGGCCATCGGCGAGTTCACAGACCTTGGCAGCGGTATGCGCGTGGCGATGAAGGACTTGGAGATCCGCGGTGCGGGCAGTCTTTTGGGTGCCGAGCAAAGCGGCAATATGTCCGCCGTTGGCTTTGACCTGTTTGCGAGCTTGCTGGCAGAGGCTGTAAGCGACGCACGCGGCGAGGACAAGCTCGCTTACCCGGAGGTCCATGTGGATGTCGCGGCAGACTTTGTCATCCCCGCAGAGTACATCCCCGATGGCGGCGAGCGCGTCGAGTACTACCGTCGCCTTGCTGCTGCGCTCACAGCGCAGGATGTGGATGCTATCGCCGATAGGATGCGCAGCAAGTACGGAGCGCTGCCGCAACCTGCGGCCAACATATGCAACCGCGCGCGCATCAAGGCATATTGCGAGGCCGTGGGGGCAACAAGCGTGGCACAGGTGGGAGGCAAGCTGGTGATAGGGGAGGTCTCCAAGCTCACCAATGCCGCCATCAGCTCTAACGCGCAGGCTAAAAAGCTCCTCACAAAGCTGAGGGCTCTTTATGTGCCCAACATCAAGGCATATCGTATCCCCGTGGCCAAAGGCGAGCCCGTGGTCGATATCGCGGCAGAAGCGCTTGCGGCCATGGCACAGGCCGTGGAGGAGACGCAGGAGTAGAAGCAGCTCGCGTGCTGCAAGGGCCGGGCTGCAGACGTGTCTGGCGCTTGCGCAGCGCTGCTACTGCTCGCTTTCTACGATGTCGATCAGCTCTTGGTGCGAGTGGATGTCGAGCTTGGCGTAGATGTGCTTGACATGGGAGTTCACGGTGTTGCGCGATACGACGAGCGCCTCTTCGATATAGGCGCGGTTGCGTCCGCGAGCAAGCATCCCCAAGACCTCCGCTTCGCGTTTGGTGAGGTTGTAGCGTGCAGCGATGGCCTGGCAGCGCTGCTCGATGGTGAGCGGGGCATCCGCCTGCTGGCTGTCTTGGGCATTGTCATCTGCTGCAGCTTGACCTGTTGCTTCTTGAGCAGTGGCAACGCCGTCATCATTGCCTTGCGCTGTTTTGGCGGAGTCCTTATCGCTAGCATCGGCGTTTGCGGTCGTCGCGTTGTCGTGGATGTTTGCTGCGGCATCGGAGCCGGTGGCTGCAGGGGCGATGTCGCGAATCATCTCGGCAAAGCTCACGTTGCGCAAAGAGAACAGGGCATATGCGGCAAACAGCGCGATAAAGCAGCCAAGCAACACGGTGAGCGATGTGTCGTCGATAAGCAGCGCGTTGTTGTAGCGCAAGGCAAGCTGCGCTCCGGTGATGGTGCCCATGCCCATGAGGCTGTGCGCCCAGGCAAACGCGGCAACCGATCCATAGAGGTTGCGCGCCATGATGGCGATCATGACCATCCACGAGACCATGTCAAACAGGGTGCTGCCGGCGCTGAGCAAGGTAACGCCCAAGCGGGCAAGCCCCGAGTTGTCCACGGCGATAGCGTAGAAACCCACGATGACGAGCAAGACCGACCAGCTCACGGCAGAGTCGATGGGAAGGCTTTTTCTTGCGATAAACATGTAGATGCCAAAGCAGATGATGACGAGTATGGCCCAAGCGCTGATCAAGGGGGTTCCAGACTCCTCGCCAAAGCGCAGGGCAAAGCCGTAGGTCACGCGAAACAAGAACAGGCAGACAAAGATCTGGCTGCCCAAAGGCAAGAAGGTGTTGGGCTGGGTGACGGCGAGGTCTAGCGGGGGCTCTGCTGCGGCAACAGCCTCGATGACGGGCTTTGCGTCGCGTTGGGTGAGCACCAAAGTCAAGATGGGAAGCAAGAGAAACAGCAGAACGCTTGCTATGGCGGGTGCGTTGAGCGCGATGATGTCGCAAGGGTAGTAGATCAAAAACGCCGCGATGACGCATGAGCCGATCTGCGCTCGGTTCAAGCGCGATGCGGCAAGCCCTACCGACATCATGACCCATGCGCGCGCAATGCCGATAAGGCACCCCACGATAACGAGCAGGGGCAGCGAGTTGAAGCCAAAGGCGGATGGCAAGAGCGCAGCCGCAATGATCAGGCATAGGTACGAGGCGGTGTTGAGGGTCTTGCCGTTGAGGCGAGCCGGAGCAAAAAACGCCACCAAACCCAGACATGCCGTGGTGACGATGTTCGCGGATGTCGTCACCTCGCGCACGTAGGGGTTGACGGTGTCAAACAGCGGAAACACCGCGCTATTCATAAATGACATAGTGAGCAGCACAAGGGCTAAAGCGCAAAACGATCTGAGCCAAGCCGGTGTGACCAGCTCCTTAATCTGCTTGATCATGGGCACGATTGTAGCATCGACCCCGTGTGGGTGCGCATGCGCGCCTGCGCTTGCAACAAAAGGCTAGGTTGAGTGGTGATTACGCTGCTACCTGCGCAAATGCAGAAAAATCACCATGGCTTGGTAATTCAAAACTTCTCCATAATCACGTACTCTCCTAACGTTCACCATCAGGTGAGCAGTCGTGAAGTCAAACAGGAGGAGGATTGCATGGGTGCTACAGGAGGCATTTCCAGGCGTTCGTTTCTCAAGGGCATAAGCGCTGCCATGGCAGCCGGCACTGCCGGCGCCGCTGGCGTTGGTGCCCTCGGTCTTGTTGAGACCGCTCAGGCTACGGAGGTCGTCGATACGACGACGCCGGCTACCACGGGCTACATCAAGACCAACACGGGCTACCCCACCGAGAACCCCGAGTGGTTGGGTGAGGCTCCCGAGATTGCCGAGGACGAGATCGTCGAGACGGTCGAGACTGAGGTTATCGTCGTCGGCGCTGCAACGGGCGGCATGCCCGCCGTCTGCGCTGCCGCAGAGGAGGGCGCTAAGATCTGCGTGATCGAGCGTCAGAGCACGGTGTACCGCTTCAAGGAGGACATCGGTGCCGTCAACTCCAGGATGCAGAAGGCTTACATCAAGAAGCATCCGGAGTACGAGATCACCGAGAAGGACGCTCTCGAAGAGATCGCTCGCTATGCCAACGGCTACGTGAACTACGACCTGATCAAGGTCTGGATCAAGGAATCCGGCGCTTACGTTGACTGGTACCAGGACCTCATCGAGTCTAGCGGCATGTACCACTTGGAGTACGAGGCTGGCTTGGGCACCGACGAGGGCCAGCGCGACCGCGCGTTTGCCACCGGTCACAGCCCGCAAGACAGCGTCGAGGAGCCCGAGAAGACCATCGAGGAGCTCTTCAAGGACTACGCAGACAGCAAGACTGACGTCGACTGGCGCTTCAACTGCGCTCTGGTCAAACTCGAGCGCAACGAGGCAGGTCGCGTGACCGGCCTCATCGCCCGCAACGAGAAGACCGATCAGTACTTCCGCGTCAACGCCAGCAAGGGCGTCATCATGGCCACCGGTGGCTACTCCACCAACCTGGAGATGATGCGCGCCATGCAGCCCGAGATCTTGGACGTCAAGATCGCTTGCGACGGCAGCGGCAACCCCTCTACCGGCCAGGGCATCAAGGCCATGATGTGGGTTGGCGCACGCAAGGACCCCGTGGGCACCTCCATGCTCTTCAACCGCGCCTGCTGCAAGCCCGATGCAACTGCCGGTTACGGCACGCCGGGCCGCTGGTTCTGGTTTGGCGAGCAGCCCAACCTCAAGGTCAACCTCAACGGCGAGCGCTTCTGCAACGAGAGCGGTCCGTATGACTACATGCTGCACGCCGCTTACATGCAGCCCCAGCACACCTACGTGACCATCTGGGATAAGAACCATGCCAAGTACGCCGAGCAGTTCGACGAGGTCGGCTGCTGCCGCCTGTTCCCGTTCCCCAACGGCGCGCTCAACAACATCCCCATGACCGTGGTCGACGGCATGATCGACAAGCTGGTCGAGGACGGCTACGTGGTCAAGGCCGACACCATCGAGGAGCTGGCCGAGGGCCTCAACATCCCGGCCGACAACCTCAAGGCCACCATCAAGAAGTACAACGGCTTTGCCAAGACCGGCAAGGACACGGACTACTACAAAGAGCCGCATCGCCTGACCCCGGTCGACGAGGCCCCCTTCTACGGCGCTCGCACCGGTGCATGGCACCTCACCACGCTCGACGGCGTTTTGATCAACACCGATATGCAGGTGCTCGACGTCAACAACGAGCCCATCGAGGGCCTCTTTGCCACGGGCGACTGCTCTGGCGGCTTCTTCTCCACCAGCTATCCCAACCTGATGACCGGCGTTGCTTGCGGCCGTACGATGACCTTTGGTCGTCATGCTGGCAAGTACGTCGCCAAGCTCTAACCCCGAGAGGAGGAAACCATGTCTGAGGAAATCAAGAACGAGGCTGCAGCCGAGACCAAGGAGGCTGCCAAGAGCTCTAAGTTTGCCGGCAAGCTCAAGCGCTGGCAGGTGACTGTGATCGCCATCGTGGCTGTTGTCGTGGTCGCCGGCGGCGGTTTTGCCGTTTGGCATGACCAGCCCAGCTTCTGCAACTCCATCTGCCATACCCCGATGGACAACTACGTCGAAGGCTACTACAACGACGAGACCACGCTGGCTTATCAGCATGCTCACGTCGACGGCACCAGCCTGGCTGCAGGCACCCTCAAGGAGGGCGTCTCCGACAGCAACGCCAAGTGCCTGACCTGCCACGAGGCCCATCTCGACGAGCAGATGAAGGAAGGCATCTCCTGGGTTAGCGGCAAGTACACCGTTGACAGCAACGACAACCCCGTCATCGCCGAGCCCTCCTACGTGGGCGACAAGGAGTTCTGCACCCAGTGCCACGACTACCAAAAGGTCATCGAGGCAACCGAGAACTACTGGGGCGAGGACGAGCCTGCCAACCCGCATGCTTCCCACCAGGGCGAGCTTGACTGCAACACCTGCCACCAGCCGCACGGCACCTCTGTGCTGATGTGCGACAGCTGCCATAACTTCGAGGTCCCCGAAGGTTGGGAGACCCCGGGTCAGGCTCAGGCAGAGCAGACCCAGGCATAAGCCTGCTAGGACATAGCGTCTAAAGCGAGTATCAAGCTCGCGTCGAGGGAGAATCGAAAAACCGGTTCTCCCTCTTTTTTGTCTGCGATGTTATGAGCTGGGGATTTGAGCGTTGAGGCTTGCGCTGCCGCCGTTTGTCCGCCAGACGTTTCTTAAGCTTTGCTAAGGGCAGTTGTGCGCGTTTGATGGCAGGCTCTAAGCATTGCTTTAAATATGCGATAATGACCGCACTATGCAAAGCAATCGCAACATAATCAGCCTCATCCTCTCGGCGCTCGTCGTTGTCGCCGTCATTGCCGTTGTTGTTCAGGGTTTCACCTTGGGCGGCACCTCCAAAAAGATCGAGGAGGCAAACGCCCAGCTCGAAAGCCTCAACTCCCAGGTAGACGAGGCTACGACCAAGAACAACGAGCTCCAAAGCCAGTCCGATACCAATCTCATCGAGTGGCGCAATGCGCAAGGTCGCCTCTCGTTCATGGGAGACGGCAGCGGTTTGGTGGCCTACCTCACCTTTGACGACGGCCCCTGCTCCAACACCTCCAAGGTGCTCGACATCTTGGACGAATACGATGCCTGCGGTACTTGGTTCTGCTTGGCAAACGACAAAGAGCAAGACTACCTGCAGCTCGACCTGCTCAAAGAGATCGAGGAGCGCGGCAACGCTGTAGGCATCCACGACTGGGAGCAAAACGAGAGCTACGACTACTACAAGGGCACCGTGGACAACTACTTTGACACGGACTTCAACAAGACCAAGAAGAAGCTCGAGAAGAAGCTCGGCCATGAGATCAAGATCATGCGTTTTGCAGGCGGCAGCCCCACTATCGCCTACTACAACTCAAAGATCGGCAAGACGCTGCCCCAAGAGATCCTCAAGCGTGGCTACCAGTACTTTGACTGGAACGTCCTTGCCGGAGACTCCGAGCCTTCTCAGTTTGTCAACGGCTCCACGCCCAAAGACAAGATCGTGAGCAACGTCTTGAGCGAGGCAAAGACCTTTGCTAAGACCAACAGCCCCATCTGCGTGCTCATGCATGACAACCCCGGCAAAGACACCACCATCGAGGCGCTCCCAGAGATCATCGAGGGCCTCAAGGATATGGGCTACACCTTTGCAACGCTTACGTACGATACCCCCGGCTTTTATCAGGCGAAGATCATTGACTAGCAGATACGACAACAACGACGGACGCTATTACGACGACGGTCAATCTGCCCGCCGTCAAGGCAGGGACGCCTCTGGGCAGCCTTCTGCACGCCAGCGTTTTTCTCAAAACTACAGTGACTTCGAGGCGCAGGACCCCTCGCAAACCGGTGCCTATGGACGCCTGCATCATGATGAGGCGATCCGCAACCACGGCCAAAGTCAGCGTGCCAGGCAGCATCAGGTTGCCGATTTTGACCGCGAGCGCTATTCGTCTAGAAGCCGTAGCAACATCCAGGGCATGCGCACGCAGGACGAGATGCGCCAACAGGACCGCGCGCGCAGGCAGGCAACCATCCAGGGAGCGCAGCAAAACGGCGCTCGCCGTCAGGTGCGCTTGGACCAGACGGGGCAGATCCCCCGTTACGAGAATCCAGCCCAAACGGGTGCATGGGGCCGCCAAAACCAGCAGCACGCGCCTCAGCGGGGTGCCTATCCTCAGCAGCGCGGCAACATGGCAGACCGTTATGCGCGCGGCAGCGGCATGTACCAAGCGCGTCCCGATATGACCACCAACGTCGTGAACGCCGCGTCTGGCGCTAAGGGTGGTTTCTTGAGCAGCCCGTTCTCCTTCTTGGTGCGCATCGTGCTCATTGTGGTCTTGCTAGGCGTTTTTGGTGTTCGTGCCGCGCTTAACAGCGGGACTGCTTCTCAGCTTGCTGACGTCAACTCGTCCATCGCAAGCCAGCAAGAGCAGCTTGACACGCTCACCTCTCAAAACGACCAGCTGCAGTCAAACATCGACTCTAGGCAAGAGGCTTTGGATGCTTACAACAAGCTTGTTCAAGCAAGCAGCTAGAAAGCTTGCGGTTGCAGAGCATGCGGCTGCGGGTGTCTAGCAAACAGACACGGCAGCTTTGAGCTTGAAGGCGACGCCCCAGGGCGCCGCCTTTTCTTTTGGCTGCAGCCTACAGCAGCTTTTTGAGGAACTTGCCCGTCCAGCTCTGCTTGCATGCGGCAACCTGCTCTGGCGTGCCGCTGACGACGATGTTGCCGCCGCGGATGCCGCCTTCGGGCCCGAGGTCGATGATGCGGTCTGCTGCTTTGATGATGTCGAGGTTGTGCTCGATCACGAGTACGGTGTTGCCCTTGTCCACGAGCTTTTGGAGGACTTCGAGCAGCTGACGCACGTCGTCAAAATGCAGGCCGGTCGTAGGCTCGTCCAAGATGTAGAAGGTCTTGCCCGTCTGGCGCTTTTGCAGCTCGCTTGAGAGCTTGACGCGCTGTGCCTCGCCTCCAGATAGCGTTGTGGCAGGTTGTCCTAGCTTGATGTAGCCCAATCCCACATCGCGCAAGGTAGTGAGCTTGCGGCTGATAGAGGGAAGGTTCTCAAAGAAGTCGCATGCCTCGGTTACCGTCATCTCGAGCACGTCTGCAATGGATTTGCCGCGGTAGGTGACCTGGAGCGTCTCGCGATTGTAGCGTGCGCCGTTGCAGACCTCGCAGGGGACGTAGATATCTGGCAGGAAGTGCATCTCTATCTTTAGTTGGCCGTCGCCCTTGCAGGCTTCGCAACGCCCGCCCGATGTGTTGAAAGAGAAGCGGCCGGGCGCAAAGCCGCGTGCGCGGCTTTCTGGCAAGCTGGCAAAGAGCTTGCGGATGTCATCCCAGACGCCGATGTAGGTAGCGGGGTTGGAACGCGGTGTGCGCCCGATAGGCGTTTGGTCGATGTTGATGACCTTGTCTATGGCCTCTATGCCCGTGAGCTTTTTGTAGGTGCCCACTTTATGGCGGCTGCGCATGATCTTGTTGCTGAGCGCCGGTGCCAATGTGCTGGTGATAAGCGAGCTCTTGCCGCTGCCGGACACGCCGGTGACAACGGTGAGCGTTCCTATCTCTATCTCCACCGTGACGTTGTTGAGGTTGTTTTGCTTGGCGCCTGTGAGCTTGATGCTGCCGCGATTGGGTTTTCTGCGCTCTTGAGGCACGGGTACGCGCTTGGCACCGCTTAGGTACTGGCCGGTGACGGACCTCTTGCAGGCCTCGATCTCTTGCGGGGTGCCTGCTGCAACGACTTCTCCGCCGTTGACGCCAGCACCCGGCCCGATGTCGACAACGTAGTCTGCCTCTCTGATGGTGTCCTCATCGTGTTCTACAACTACGACGGTGTTGCCCAGATCCCTCAGACGCTTGAGCGTGGCGATAAGACGCTCGTTGTCGCGTTGGTGCAATCCGATGCTGGGCTCGTCCAAGATATAGAGCACGCCCATGAGGCCGGCGCCTATCTGCGTGGCAAGGCGAATGCGTTGGGCTTCTCCACCAGACAGGGTACCTGTCGCGCGGTCGAGCGACAGGTAGTCCAAGCCCACGTTGACCATGAAACGCAGGCGCTCGCAGATCTCTTTGACGATGGGTGCGCCGATGAGCTGCTGGGTAGGGGCAAGCTCGATGCTGCTAAAGAACTCCAAGGCCTCTGCTGCCGAAAGCTGGCATGCCTCGTAGATGCTCTTGCCGTTGATGGTGATGGCCAAGATCTCCGGTTTGAGACGTGCGCCATGACATGACGTGCATGCCGATATGGACATGTACTCTTCTAAGCGCTCCTTTTGACGGTCGCTCTCGCTTTCTGAGTACTTGTCCTGGATTGCCTGCAAGACGCCGTCCCATTTGATGTACCAGTAGGTGTTGCGTCCATCGCGCGTGAGGTAGTCGACGCGTACATCGTCGTCGCCGGTGCCGTAGAGCAAGGCGTCGCGTACCGCAGCGGGCAGGTCCTCCCAAGGGGTGTTTATGTCTCCTTGGCCCATATGCTTGATGACCGCAGCATATACCTGCGGGTAGTAGTTGCTCGATGGGCTAAAGGCGGCGATGGCACCCTCTGCTACAGACAGCGTGCGATCGGGTACCACGAGATCTGGGTCGACGCCTTGCACAAAGCCCAGCCCCAGGCACTCTGGGCAGGCGCCATACGGGGCATTGAACGAGAAGTCGCGCGGCTCGATCTCTTGGAGCTCGTAGTCGTGGTCTGGGCAAGACAAAGAGAGGCAGAAGGTCTGCTCGCCCTCTATGCCCTTTGCTGCAAGCGCGCCGCTGGAATGGCTGTCTATGTTGGCATCTTGCCTGTTTGAGTCCATGACCTTGATGAGCACGGTGCCCTTGGTGAGCGTGGTGGCGGTTTCTATGGCCTCTGCCAGGCGGCTTTGGCCGCCCTCTTTGACTTTGATGCGGTCTACGACGACCTCTATGGTGTGTTTGATCTTCTTGTTGAGCTTGAGCTCGTCTGAGAGCGTGGTGACTTCTCCGTCTATGCGCACGCGGCTAAAGCCCTCTTTGGCGAGGTCCTTGAACAACGTCACGAACTCGCCCTTGCGCCCTTTGACGATGGGCGCCATGACCATGATGCGCTCTCCCATGGCGCTTGCCATGACTTTGTCTGTTACCTGGTCTACCGTCTGCTGCTCTATGACCCTGCCGCATTTGGGACAATGCGGGGTGCCCACGCGCGCATACAGCAGACGCAGGTAATCGTAGATTTCTGTCACGGTGGCTACGGTAGAGCGTGGGTTTTTGTTGGTGGTCTTTTGGTCGATGGAGATAGCGGGGGATAGGCCGTCTATGCTGTCCAGATCAGGCTTTTCCATCTGCCCCAAGAACTGCCTGGCATAGCTGGAGAGGCTTTCTACATAACGGCGCTGGCCTTCTGCATAGATGGTGTCAAAGGCAAGAGAGCTCTTGCCGCTGCCGGAAAGGCCGGTGAACACGACGAGCTTGTCGCGCGGGATCTCCAAGCTGATGTTTTTGAGGTTGTGCTGGCGCGCACCCTTGATGACGATGTTCTCGGAAGCCAAAGCTTGCTCCTCCGTAAGATGTCCAACTGAGCATTAGCGATGATAACGCCGATAATAACAAACAAATGTTCGTATTTCAAGCAGAGTTTTGCTTGTTTTCAAGCTGACAAGAATGACATCGGGCGGGGAAAGGGAGGAGCAGGGGAGGGGCATTGCGACACGCTCGCGCAACAGTTTCTGGTCTAGTTGCGCGTAGCGAGCGCACGAGCGCCCGAAGGGCGCGAGCAGCGAAGCGGGCTGTCGCAATGCCCCTCCCCTGCTCCTGCTCGTCTTAAGTCGCCTTAGCCGCGTTTTGAGCCTTGACGTCCCATGCCGCCTTTATGGCCGCTGGCCTTGTTGGGTCCCATGCCCTTTTGGTTGAACCCGCCCTTTTGCCCCTGGCCCTTGCCGTTGTGGCAGACATCGGCGTTGCGGCGGCCTTTACCGCCGTTAGCCCAGGCCTCGCGTCCTTGCTTGCGTCCCTTGCTTGTCGGCGGTTTGCCGTTGACCCTCCCGCCGCCTCTGCTTTCTGCGTGCTTTTTATCGCCAGCCTTGTTGCCACGATCGGCTTTGCCACTGGCGCCCCTTTTGCCGCTGCTGGCTCTTTTGCCGCTGCCATCGCCGCCCTTGCCTGCGTTGCGACGCCTTTGCCCGCCACCTCGCCCGTTGGCTGTGACCAGGCATTTTGGGCCGTTGCCTATAAGGTCCTCGCGCCCTGCGGCGGTGAGCGCTTCTATCACCAGACGGTGGTTTTTGGGATTGCGGTACTGGATCAGCGCGCGCTGCATCGCCTTTTCATGCGGTGTGCGCGGGCAGTAGACCTCCTTCATCGTGCGCGGGTCGATGCCGGTGTAGTAGATGCAGGTCGAAATCGTAGACGGGGTGGGGTAGAAGTCCTGGACCTGCTCGGGGTTGAATCCCATGTCGCGGCAGAACTCGGCCAGCTCGACGGCCTCTTTGAGCGTGCTGCCCGGGTGACTCGACATCAGGTACGGCACGACAAACTGCTTCATCCCCAGCTCTTGGTTGACGGCGTCAAACCTGCGCACGTACTCCTGGTAGACGCTGTTGGACGGTTTGCCCATGACCTGCAAGACGGCGTCGCTCACATGCTCTGGCGCAAGCCTTAGCTGGCCAGACACATGGTACTGGGCGATCTCTTTGATGTAGGCGTCTGCATGTTTGTCCAGCAGGGTGTAGTCAAAGCGGATGCCGCTTCGCACAAAGACCTTCTTCACGCCGGGCAATGCGCGCAGCTTTCGCAGCAAGGCGATGTAATCGCTGTGGTCCACCTGCAGGCTGCGGCACGGTTTGGGTGCCAGGCAGCGCTTGCCGATGCAGGCCCCCTTGGTGTTCTGCTTGGGGCATGCCGGCTTGCGAAAATCGGCTGTGGGACCGCCCACGTCGTGGATATAACCCTTGAAGTCGGGGTCTTGGATGATCTTTTGCGCCTCGGCGATGATGCTTTCGTGGCTGCGGCTTTGGATGATGCGCCCTTGGTGAAACGCCAGGCTGCAAAAGGCGCACTCGCCAATGCAGCCGCGGTTGGAGGTGATGGAGAACTTGACCTCTGCAATAGCGGGGATGCCACCGGCTGCCTCGTAGGAGGGATGGTAGGCGCGCTCGTAGGGTAGGTTGTAGACGGCATCCATCTCCTGCGTCGTGAGCGGCTCGCTCGCGGGGTTTTGCACGACAAAGAGCTTGTCGTCCTCGTAAGGCTCAACCAACGTCTTGCCGCTGTAGGGATCGAGGTTTTGGTATTGCGTCTTGAAGCTTTTGGCGTATTGGATTTTATCGGCGTTAAGGTCCTCCCAGCTGGGCAGGATCACGTGCTCTGCCAAGCCCACAAGCTCGCGGGTCCTGTATGCGGTGCCCGCGATCCAGGTAATCTGATCGATGGAAAGCCCGCTGTCGAGCGCCTCGGCTATTTGGACGATGGAATGCTCACCCATGCCGTAGCTGATCATGTTCGCCCCGCTGTCGAGCAAGATGGAGCGCTTGAGTTTATCGGCCCAGTAATCGTAGTGGGCCAAGCGCCTTAGGCTCGCCTCTACGCCGCCCAAGATGATGGGCGTGCTTTTGTAAGTGCGGCGGATGAGGTTGCTGTAGACGACGGCAGCGTGGTCGGGACGCAGGCCCATCTGCCCGCCGGGAGAGTAGAAGTCCTTGTTGCGGTGCTTTTTTGCCACGGTGTAGTGGCACACCATGGAGTCCATGTTGCCGCCGCTTACCAAGAAGGCCAGGCGCGGCTCGCCAAAGACGTCGATGCTTTTGGGGTCGTTCCAATCGGGCTGTGCGATGACGCCCACCTTGAACCCCTTGGCCTCGAGCAGGCGCGTCACGATGGCGATGCCAAACGAGGGGTGGTCCACATAGGCGTCGCCGCATACGTACACAAAATCACAGCGCTCCCAGCCCCGGTCAAGCATCTCGTCGCGTGTTATGGGAAGAAAGGCCATTAGGTCTCCTGGCAGTAGGGGGCAGAAGCGCCGCAGCGGGTGTTGCGCGCATCTAGCGATGATACAGCAGCCCCGCCAGACGAGCTTGGGTTTGCTGTCTGACGGGGCTGAGTGGGTTTGCTGCTTGCAGCCGATGCAGCCGCTGCAGTCGATGGTTTCTTGCTACACGTAGAAGAGCATGTCGTTGTAGGTGGGGAAGGGCCAGTAGTCCTTGGCCACCACAAGCTCCATGTCATCTGCTGCCTTGCGCAGCGCTGCCATAGCGGGCAGGACCTTGTCGCGGTAGGCCTTTGCCTGATCGGCGTCGCCTTGGACCTCGCTTGCCTCGTTGCGCGCTGCCTCGAGGTCTGCGATGCCCTGCGATATGGCATCGGCCCCGGCAGAGAGCTTGTCGAGCAAGGTAGTCTCTGCCTTGATGGAGATAGCGCTGCTCACGGATGCCTTGGTGGCTGCCGTGCTGGCAACATCCCCGCTGTAGGCGAGCACCGCCGGCAGGATCTGCTTGCTTGCCATGTCGAGCATGGTGAGCGCCTCGATGTTGAGCATCTTTGCGTAGATGCCCAGCTTGACGTCGTAACGGGCGCGGGTTTCGGCCTCGGTCATGACGCCAAACTCCTCAAAGAGGGCGATGTTGTCGGGCTCGATGTAGGCGCTCATGGCGTCTGGTGTGTTCTTGTTGTTGGCAAGTCCGCGACGTGCGGCCTCCTCTTCCCACTCGGCGCTGTAGCCGTTGCCGTTGAAGATGATGCGCTCGTGCTCTTTGAAGACGCGCTTGCAGATGTCGAGCGCTGCGGTCTCTGCGTCGTCTGCCTTCTCCAAGATGTCGGCGTATTCCTTGAAGGATTTGGCCACTGCGGCGTTGATGACGGTATTGCAGCTGGAGAGGTTGACGCTGGAGCCGGGCATGCGGAACTCAAAGCGGTTGCCGGTAAACGCAAACGGGCTCGTGCGGTTGCGGTCTGTGGTGTCTTGGGCAAGATGCGGCAAGACGTCGCTGCCCAGGTCCATCAAGACCTCGCCGGCGCTTTGGAGGCTGTCGCCGTTGACGATGGCTTGGCGCACGCTCTCAAGCTCGTCGCCCAAGAAGATGGAGACGATGGCAGGCGGTGCCTCGTTTGCGCCCAGACGCAGGTCGTTGCCGGCAGTGGCAACCGTTGCGCGCAAGAGCTGCTGGTAATCGTCGACTGCCTGGATGACTGCCGCCAGCGTGAGCAGGAAGATGGTGTTGTGCGCGGGGTCCTTGCCGGGGGCGAGCAGGTTCATGTCCGGCGTGGCAAGCGACCAGTTGTTGTGCTTGCCGCTGCCGTTGACGCCCTCGAAGGGCTTCTCGCGGATGAGGCAGTACAAGCCGTGGTGCGGTGCGCACTTGCGCAAGATCTCCATGGTGAGGAGGTTGTTGTCGATGGCAGTGGTGCTGCGGGCAAAGATCGGGGCGATCTCATGCTGCGCAGGGGCGACCTCGTTGTGCTTGGTGCGAGCGTCGATACCCAGCTTCCAGAGCTCCGTGTCGACTTCCTTCATGTAGTCGGATACGGTCTCGCGCACGGCGCCAAAGTAATGCTCGTCAAGCTCTTGGCCCTTTGCGGGGGCTGCGCCAAAGAGCGTGCGGCCGATGAGGACGAGGTCGGGACGCGCAGCGTAATCCTCGAGCTTGATGAGAAAGTACTCTTGCTCGGCACCCACGGTTGTCACGACCTGCGGGACGTCGTCGATGCCAAAGCAGGCCAAAACGCGCTTTGCCTGGTCGCTGATAGCCTTCATAGAGCGCAGCAGCGGCGTCTTCTTGTCGAGCGCCTCTCCGGTGTAGGAGATAAAGACGGTGGGGATGCAGAGCACCTCGTCTTTGATGAAGGCGTAGCTTGTGGGGTCCCATGCCGTGTAGCCGCGCGCGCTCGCCGTCTGGCGCAGGCCGCCGCTGGGGAAGGAAGATGCATCCGGCTCGCCCTGGATGAGCTCTTTGCCGCTAAAGGCCGTGATAGCCGTACCATCGCCCACCGGGCTGATAAAGGCATCGTGTTTTTCTGATGTGCCGCCGGTGAGGGGCTGGAACCAGTGGGTGAAGTGCGTGCAGCCGTTTTCTACCGCCCACTCCTTCATCGCATGCGCGACGGTGTTGGCCAGGTCGTCGTCGAGCGGGCTTCCCTCGGCGATGGTCTGGTGCAGGCTCTTGTAGACGGGTTTGGGCAGGCGCTCCTTCATGACCTTGTCGTTGAAGACCAAGCTGCCGTAGACCTTGGAGATGTTGGTTGCCATATGGCGTTGCTCCCTAGCAGAATCGATGTGTGTTTCTATAAGGCGCATTATGACGTATCCGCAGCGCGCACGCTTTGTCGTGTTTGGGGATTCACAGGTGAAGCCGGGCGGCGAGCACTGCTCGCCCGGTCGCGGCGCGAGCCGCGACATTATCGAGATACAAGATAGATAGTGGGATGCAGTGTTGCTTGAGAGGGACGCGCGGACAAACGAGCGAATAGGAGGCAGATCGCGCGAAGAACGCCTGCGGTAGCGAGGACTTGG